>NZ_LXJP01000011.1:0-148730 GCF_001728855.1 Pseudomonas sp. AP19
AGTCAATTTAACTGTCACTGAGACACCGCATTCGCGAGCAAGCCCGCTCCCACACAAGCCGCGCTCGCCACAAAATACAGTCCTACTCATGCTATGGTGCTTGCCCCTTACCGCGCCTGTTCATCACCGTATGATCGTGATCCCACGCCCCCTGCGCCTGACCTTCTACTCACTGTTGATCATCGCCGGTGCCGTGCTGGCCGCCGCCTTGGCCACCCGCCATGCCGAGCGCCAGGCCTTGGTGGATGATGCCGCTCGCGCCAATCAGCAACTGGCGCTGTATGCCAATTCCTTGCACACCCTGATCGAACGCTACCGCGCCCTGCCCGCCGTATTGGCGCTGGATTCGGAAATGATCAGCGCCCTGAAAGCCCCGCTGGACACCGCCACCCAGGACGTGCTCAACCGCAAGCTGGAACGCATCAACGGCGCCGCGCAGTCTTCCACCCTGGAACTGATGGACCGCACCGGCCTGGCCGTGGCAGCCAGTAACTGGAACCTGCCCAGCAGTTATGTCGGGCACAACTACGCGTTTCGCCCGTATTTCAGCCAGACCTTGAGCCAGGGCACCGGGCGTTTTTATGCGGTGGGGGTGACCACCGGCATTCCGGGTTACTTCCTCTCCAGCGCAGTGGTCGATGAACACGAACAGTTCCTTGGCGCGATGGTGGTGAAGCTGGAATTTCCCGAACTCGAACGCGAATGGGCCCAGGGCAATGACCTGCTGCTGGTCAGCGACGCACGCGGCATCGTGTTTATCGCCAATCAGCCGGGCTGGCGTTACCGCAACCTGCGTCCGTTGTCGGCCAGCGACCTCACTGAGCTCAAAGCCACCCGCCAATACGACAAGAAACAACTGCGGCCGCTGGACACCCAAACGCTGCAACGCTTTGACGAAAACAGCCACCTGATGCGCGTCAACGGTCCCGACGGCAGCGCCAACTACATCTGGGAATCCCTGCCGCTGAAGGCCGAAGGCTGGACCTTGCACCTATTGCGCAAGCCACAGTTCGCCTTTGAAGACCAACGCAATGCCGGGCTTGCCGCTGCCGGCTCCTGGCTGGCGCTGGTGTTTCTGGTGCTGTTCCTGACTCAACGCTGGCGCCTGGCCCGCTTGCGCCAACGCAGCCGCGAAGAGCTCGAACAGCTGGTAGAGGAGCGCACTCAGGCGCTGCGCACGGCGCAAGATGGCCTGGTGCAATCCGCCAAGCTGGCGGCACTGGGGCAGATGTCTGCCGCCCTCGCCCATGAAATCAACCAGCCGCTGACCGCCCAGCGCATGCAGTTGGCGACCTTGCGACTGCTGCTCGACCATGGCCGCGTGGACGATGCCTACAAGGCACTCACGCCGCTGGACGACATGCTCACGCGCATGGCCGCACTTACCGGCCACCTCAAGACGTTCGCCCGCAAAAGCCCCAGCGGCCTGCGCGAGAGATTGGACCTGGCGACAGTCGTCGACCAATCCTTGCACCTTCTCGACGCACGGTTGCGCGATGAAGCCATCGGTGTGGTGCTGGACCTGACCCGCCCGGCCTGGGTGCGCGGCGATGCGATCCGCCTGGAACAGGTGCTGATCAATCTGTTGCGCAACGCCCTCGACGCCATGGCAGACAAACCGCGCAAACGCCTGGAAATCCGCCTGCACGCCGACCAGCAACTGTGGCAATTGACCGTCAGCGACAGCGGCGGCGGGATTGCCGAAGCGCACTTGAACAGTGTCTTCGATCCGTTTTTTACCACCAAGCCTGTGGGGGATGGGCTTGGCCTCGGGCTGGCGGTGTCCTACGCCATCGTGCACGAACTCGGTGGGCGCCTGCTCGCCGGCAACCGTGGCGACGGCGCGGTGTTTACCCTGACCTTGCCGATTGTGCTGGAGACGCCTGACCTATGATAAATGCGGTGATTGTGGTCGATGACGAAGCCAGCATTCGCACGGCCGTCGAGCAGTGGCTGAGCCTGTCGGGGTTTGCCGTGCAGTTGTTCAGTCGCGCTGAAGAATGCCTGGCGCAATTGCCCAAGGACTTCCCCGGGGTGATCCTGAGCGACGTGCGCATGCCCGGGCTCAGCGGCCTGGAACTGTTGGCCGAAGTGCAGCGCCGCGATGCCGACTTGCCGGTGATCTTGCTCACCGGCCATGGCGATGTGCCGATGGCCGTGGAAGCCATGCGCGACGGTGCCTACGACTTTCTGGAAAAACCCTTCAGCCCGGATGCCTTGCTCAACAGCCTGCGCCGCGCGCTGGACAAACGCGGGCTGATCCTGGAAAACCGTCGCCTGCATCAACAGGCCGACCATCGGGCGCAGCTGGAATCCAGCCTGCTGGGCGTGTCGCGGAGTTTGCAGAACCTGCGGCGCCAGGTGCTCGACCTGGCCAGCTTGCCCGTCAACGTATTGATTCGTGGCGAGACTGGCAGCGGTAAGGAATTGGTCGCCCGCTGCCTGCATGATTGCGGCCCGCGCGCGAAAAAGCCGTTTGTAGCGCTCAACTGCGCGGCGATCCCCGAGCAGCTATTTGAGGCCGAGCTGTTCGGCCACGAAAGCGGCGCGTTCACCGGCGCCCAGGGCAAGCGCATCGGCAAGCTGGAATACGCCCACGGTGGCACGCTGTTCCTCGATGAAATCGAAAGCATGCCGCTGGCTCAGCAGGTGAAACTGCTGCGCGTATTGCAGGAACAGAAACTCGAGCGGCTGGGCTCCAATCAAAGTATCCACGTGGACTTGCGCATCATCGCCGCCACCAAGCCCGACCTGCTCGAAGAGGCCCGCGCCGGGCGTTTTCGCGAAGATTTGGCCTACCGCCTGAACGTAGCGCAACTGCGCCTGCCGCCGTTGCGCGAGCGCCGTGAAGATATTCCGCTACTGTTCGACCACTTTGCACACAGCGCCGCCGAGCGCCTGGGCCGCAGCGCACACCCCTTGAGCGGCGCGCAACTGGGGCGCCTGCTCAGCCATGACTGGCCGGGCAATGTGCGTGAGTTGGCCAACGTCGCCGAACGCCAGGTGCTGGGCCTTGGCGAACCGGAACCGGAAGGTATCGAGGCCGGGCAATCCCTGGCGGCGCAGCAGGAAGCCTTCGAAGCGCATTGCCTGAAAGCGGCGCTGGTACGCCACAAGGGTGATATCAAGGCGGTGCTGGCCGAGTTGCAACTGCCGCGTCGAACCCTCAATGAAAAGATGCAGCGGCATGGGTTGGTGCGGGATACGTTTCTGTAGGCTGAATTTTTTATTGCCTGGCAGGACGCCTTCGCGAGCAAGCCCGCTCCCACATTCGACCGCATCCCTCCAGTTGGAATGGGATCGAATGTGGGAGCGGGTTTGCTCGCGAAGGAGCCAGTAGCCATAAGCGGATTTCCGCTCATCACCCTCAAACCATAAGCGACTTTCCGCTCAGAAAATTCTTCAAACCCTTCTAAACCGGGCCTTCATCTATTTGGCACAGCTCCTGCTATAGCCCGAACCAGGCTGCGCTCGCGCTGCTCCACAAAAACAATTAGATGAAGGATCCTTCAATGGATAACTCCAACGCCCTGCCTCTGGGGTCGGCGGCTGCGCCGGCAAAAGAACGCAGTACTTCCAGCCGCATCAAATCGATTTTCAGTGGTTCGGTCGGCAACATGGTCGAGTGGTATGACTGGTACGTCTACGCCGCCTTCTCCTTGTACTTCGCTAAAGCCTTTTTCCCCAAAGGCGACACCACCGCCCAACTGCTCAACACCGCCGCGATCTTCGCCGTGGGCTTCCTGATGCGCCCGATCGGTGGCTGGCTGATGGGCCTGTATGCTGACCGCGCCGGACGTAAAGCCGCCTTGATGGCCTCGGTACTGTTGATGTGCTTCGGCTCGCTGATCATCGCGTTGAGCCCGGGCTATGAAACCATCGGCGTCGGCGCACCGATCCTGCTGGTGTTCGCACGCCTGCTGCAAGGTTTGTCGGTGGGTGGCGAATACGGCACCTCGGCCACTTACCTGAGTGAAATGGCGACCAAGGAACGACGCGGTTTCTTCTCCAGCTTCCAGTACGTGACGCTGATCTCCGGCCAGCTCATCGCTTTGGCGGTACTGATCGTGTTGCAACAAGTCCTGACGACCGAACAGTTGTATGACTGGGGCTGGCGTATCCCGTTCGCCATCGGCGCCCTGTGCGCAGTGGTCGCGCTGTACCTGCGTCGCGGCATGGAAGAAACCGAGTCGTTCAGCAAGAAGGAAAAAGCCAAGGAAAGCGCCATGCGCACCTTGATGCGCCACCCGAAAGAACTGATGACCGTGGTCGGCCTGACCATGGGCGGCACCCTGGCGTTCTACACCTACACCACCTACATGCAGAAATACCTGGTGAACACGGTCGGCATGAGCATTTCCGACTCCACCACCATTTCGGCGGCAACGCTGTTTCTGTTCATGTGCCTGCAACCGCTCGTCGGTGGGTTATCGGACAAGGTCGGCCGCCGGCCGATCCTGATCGCCTTCGGTATCCTCGGCACTCTGTTTACCGTACCGATCCTCACCACGCTGCACACCATCCAGACCTGGTGGGGCGCGTTTTTCCTGATCATGGCGGCGCTGATCATCGTCAGCGGCTACACCTCGATCAATGCGGTGGTGAAAGCCGAACTGTTCCCTACGGAAATCCGCGCCCTGGGCGTGGGCCTGCCATATGCACTGACCGTTTCGATTTTCGGCGGCACCGCTGAATACATCGCGCTGTGGTTCAAGAGCATCGGCATGGAGACCGGTTACTACTGGTATGTAACCGCGTGCATCGCGGTGTCGCTGGTGGTCTACGTGACCATGAAAGACACCCGCAAGCATTCGCGGATTACCACGGACTAAAGGCTGGGCGCAGTAAAAAATGTGGGCGCGGGCTTGCTCGCGAACGCGGTGGACCAGTCAGTATTTCCGTTGACTGAAACCCTGCATTCGCGAGCAAGCCCGCGCCCACATTTCGTTGCGTAGCGTTTCTTAAACAGTGTCAGGTCAACTCTACGGACTGCTGACGACCATACCGACGCTGCGCATACGACGCTCCGGCAATCATCACCACCAGTACCGCCGCCAACACCGCCGATGAACCGATGGTGCCGAAATCCAGCCCACCCTTTTCATGAGGTTTGGTGAGGAAGTCACCCAAGGTCGCACCAAACGGTCGGGTCAATACAAACGCCACCCAGAACAACAGCACCGACGAGATTTTGGTGAAGTATTTGAGTGCCACTACCACCGCAATAGCCGAGCCGATCAGCAAAGCGCCGCCAGCGAAACCCAACCCGGAATCATCCGCAAGGAAATCACCCAACGCGGTGCCCAAGGTGTTCGAGAACAGAATCGCCATCCAGTAAAACAGTTCGCCCCGAAAGGTCTGAACCTTGTTCACGTTCAGCGAATCACCGCTGACATGCCACAAGGCAAAGATGATCAACAGGATCGCGATCAGGATCATCGAGCCCGTCGCATAGCCAAGGCCCAGGGTACGGTCCATGAAATCCGACATGGTCGTGCCCGCCGTACTGGTGGACAGAATCACGATCCAGTACAGCACCGGGTTGTAGGTTTTCGACCAGAGTTGTGTGACCAGGGTGACGAGAAACACACTGATCAGGATCATCGAGCTGATGGCGTACCCGACATTCAGGGTCATCGACAGCAAATCCCCGGCGGTTTCGCCCAGGGTCGTTGCGCAGATTTTCATGACCCAGAACGCCAGGGTGATCTGAGGAAGTTTGTTCATGGTGCAGAAGGCTCCGAAGCTCAGTCTTTCAATGGGCCGACTTAGAGGGGTGTCGACCTGGCGCGCAGACTGAACGTGGCGCTGTGAAAAATAGGTGGGCACTAAATGAAAATTCCATCCAGCCGATGGAAATCCGCCGCCATGAATTGCAGTATGGCGCCTTCACCGAACCCAACAGCAGGAACCCCGGCCATGTCTGACGCTATCCACTTTTACGAACCCGCCAATGGCCACGGCCTGCCACACGACCCGTTCAATGCCATCGTCGGCCCACGGCCCATCGGCTGGATTTCCTCCCACGACAGCGAAGGCCGTCTGAACCTGGCGCCCTACAGTTTCTTCAATGCGTTCAACTACATCCCGCCGATCATTGGGTTTTCCAGCGTGGGCCGCAAAGACAGCCTGAATAACATCGAACAGACCGGCGAGTTTGTGTGGAACCTGGCCACCCGCCCGCTGGCCGAGCAGATGAACCAGAGTTGCGCAGCGGTATCGCCGGAAGTGAATGAGTTCGAACTGTCCGGCCTGACGCCGGTGGCCTCGAAAATCGTCGGCGTGCCGCGTGTGGGCGAGAGCCCGGTGTCGTTCGAATGCAAGGTGACGCAGATTATTCAGCTGCAGCGCGCCGACAAGCAGTTGGTGCCCAGCTGGCTGGTACTCGGCGAAGTGGTTGCCGTGCACATCGCCAAGTGGCTGCTCAAGGATGGGATTTACGACACCGCCGCCGCCGAGCCGATATTGCGTGGCGGTGGCCCGGCGGATTACTTCCAGTTGGGGCCGGAGGCCCTGTTCAAGATGTATCGCCCAGGCGCCACTGCGCGCTGATTGGAATGCAATAAAAATGCGGGAGCGGGCTTGCTCGCGAAAGCGGTGCGCCAGTCAATATTGCCAGTGACTGACGCTGTGCATTCGCGAGCAAACCCGCTCCCACATTTGGATCGGCCGTGTTGTTTAGTTGGCCGCTGTTTCCCAGCTCAGTTGACCTTCTTCGTCCACATCGACCAGCCGCACCAATTGCGCGGCAGCCGCATCGTCGGCGTCGGAGGCGGTTTTGAACGTCTGTCCATCAAGGATCTTGTGAAAACGCGGGGCGCCCATGCCATCCAGTGCCTTGACGGCAATGGCAGCGCTGTAGCCACCCTCTTCTTCACGCACCAAGGCGGAAACGGCTTCGTGGTGGGCAAACTCTTTACGTGCCATGTTGCAAATCCTGGCCAATGGGAAAGTCGGCCATTCTAAAGCACTAACCGGCCAGTTGCAGGTACTCGCCGTAGGCATGCGCAGCGGACGCCTCGGTAAAGGTCTGGAAGTCCATGCTGCGGACCACCCCGTCGTTCAACAGCTCGGTAAAGATCATCAGGGCCGGCGAACTGAAGTAGGCGCTCATCGCCTGCTCGCTGCTCCAGAAGCCCGAGACCAACCATACATCGGGATCGACCTGGGAATGCTGCAATGAAAACTGCAGGCAACCCTGAGCCTGACGGCCCGGTTCAATCAAACTGCTCAAGCGTGCACCGAGTTCGGTGCTGCACCCGGTGCGGGCGCGGATAAAGGCCATATGGCTCGCGGGAATTGGGGTGGACATGTTCGACTCTCCCGTTGAGAAGTGATGCTCGGCAACCACTGTGGGGGCGTGTTGCCACAGGATCAAAGATAGCGGCGCAGGCGTGGGCGTGGTTAGTCAATTCCTGCAGGCTTATTGCACAATCCTGCGAGAAGCGTAGATAAGACGTTTGGCGCCCGGGATTTATTCCATGCACAGGCTCAGTGTTTCAGGCAGATGACAGGCGTCGTGCTTGCCTGATTCACGACTTATCGCAGGATCAGGCAAGGATTGTGCAGAATCGACGTAACACCTTTTGAAAAGCCACCGCTAAGCTGAGCCCATCAAAGAAGCTTGTAGAGGACACCCCATGTCGTCGCCGCAACATACGTCCATTCCCCTCGATGCCGAGACGGAAAAACAGCGCGTCGAACTCGCCAGCATCGTGCACCGGCATACCTGGGAAGATGGCTCCTACGGCACAGCGGTCACCTCGTTGTTCCTGAACCGCCACAACACGCCGCGCGACTTCATGCCGGTGCTGGTCGAACCGGCGCTGTGCATTCTTGCCAGTGGCAGCAAGGAAGTGCGCCTGGCCGACGAGGTCTTTGCCTACGACCCGCTCAACTATTTGGTGTTTTCGGTTGCCATGCCGGTGGCCGGTCGGGTCATCGACGCGACGCCGCAAGACCCCAACCTGTCGGTGCGGATCAATATCGACCCGGCGCAACTCACGGCGCTGATTGCCGAGGCCGGGCCGATGGGCGTGCCGTCGCGGCCGACGTCTCGCGGCATGTACGTCGACCGTATTGATGCCCAGTTGCTGGATGCCGTGCTGCGCCTGGCGCGCTTGCTGGACACCCCCAAAGACATTGCGATGCTCGCACCGTTGATCAACCGCGAAATCCTCTACCGGTTGCTGCGTGGCCCGCAAGGCTACCGACTGTATGAAATTGCCGTGGCCAACAGTCAGAGCCATCGCGTAAGCCAGGCGATCACCTGGCTGAACGGCAACTATGAACAGCCGCTGCGTATTGATGAGCTGGCCAAGGAAGTGAACCTCAGCGTCTCGACCTTGCACCACCGCTTCAAGGCGATCACCGCCATGAGCCCGTTGCAATACCAGAAGCAGCTGCGTTTGCAGGAGGCGCGGCGGTTGATGATCGCCGAAGGGCTGGAGGCCTCGGCGGCGGGGTATCGGGTGGGGTATGAAAGCCCGTCGCAGTTCAGCCGCGAGTACAGCCGGTTGTTTGGGGCGCCGCCACTGAGAGATTTGGCCCGGTTGCGCCAGAGCATCTGACCCAGAGGCGTTCAAAATGTGGGAGCGGGCTTGCTCGCGAAAGCGGCGGACCAGTCAAAATTTTCGGTGACTGACACTCTGCATTCGCGAGCAAGCCCGCTCCCACATTTGATCCTCTGTGTGCTTTAGTCCAGGGTTCGCGGCAGCTGTAAGGTGACTCGCAAACCACCCTCGCGCAGGTTCTGCAAACTCACTTCACCGCCATGGCTATGGGCGATGTTGCGCGCGATACCCAGGCCCAAACCGTAGCCCTGCTGCTGGCCGGCCAAGCGAAAATGCGGTTCGAAGACTTGCTCCAGCCGCTGCTCCGGCACGCCTGGCCCTTCGTCATCAACGTGCAGAATGAATTCCGCGCCATCGTCCTCGATATGCAAGTGGGCGTTCTGCCCGTACTTCAACGCGTTGTCGATCAGGTTGCCGATGCAGCGTTTAAGCGCCAACGGTTTGCCCGGGTACGGCGCCAGGGCGCGGCCATGCTGGGTGATGCGGCCGTTGCCATTGGGCGCCAGGTACGGCTCGACCAGGCAATCGAGCACGTGATTGAGGTCGACCGGCTCGATGTTTTCATGGATATCAGTGTCTTTCACGCATTGCAGCGCGCCCTTGACCAACAACTCCAGCTCATCCAGGTCACGGCCGAATTTGTTTTGCAGGTTCTCGTCTTCGAGCAGTTCCACACGCAGGCGCAGGCGCGTAATCGGCGTGCGTAAATCGTGGGATATCGCACTGAATAATTGGCTGCGCTCGGTCAGGTAGCGGCTGATGCGTTCACGCATGGCATTGAACGCACGGCCCACTTCCACCACTTCGCTGCCGCCGCCTTCAGCCACCGGCTCCACATCCGCGCCCAGGGACATGTCCCGTGCCGCCCGCGCCAGGCGCTTGAGCGGCCGACTCTGCCAGTGCACCAGCAGGCCGATAAACAACAACAGAAAGCCGCTGGTCAATACGATGAACCACACCTGCTGCGAGGGCAGGCCTTGCTCTTCAAGGCTGGTGTAGGGCTCGGGCAACAGCGAGGCAATATACAACCACTCGCCCGGTGCGAGCTGGATCTGCGTGACCAACACGGGAGGGTTGACCGGTTCAAGCGTCAGCGCGTAATGCGCCCAGGAGCGCGGCAGTTCATCGAGCTTCAAACCGGCATTGAAAATACGCAGGTCCTCGGCGCTGACGAACTCCACCGAAATATGCACGTCGCTGCCCAGGGTCTGGCGCAGCACTTCATCCACCGCTTGCAATACCGCCTGCTTGCGCGGGGTCTGCGGCAATATCTGCATATCCAGCGGGCGGTCGTTGAGCGTCACCACAAAGCGGGTGCCACCCATGCTGCGCAGTTGATCAAGCACTAACGGGCGGTAGGCCACCGGCAACGAGCGGAAATAACTCACGCTGGCCGTCATCGAATGCGCCAGGCTGCGGGCGCTGGTGACCAGCCCTTCGAGCTGGGTGGCGCGCAATTGCGAGACCCAGATCACACTGGACAGCGCCTGGGCGAACAGCACCGCCAGCAAGGTCAGCAGCAACATCCGCCCCAACAGTGAGCGCGGTACCGGGAAGCGCCGGCGGCGCTCGGTCAACGGCTCAGTGGGCATTGCCGGCAACCACGCTGGCTGCCAGCTGATAACCGCTGCCGCGCACGGTGCGGATCAGCCTTGGAGGTTTTTCGGTGTCGCGCAGGCGTTGGCGCAGGCGGCTGACGGCCATGTCAACGATGCGGTCGAGCGGCATCAGATCGCGGCCGCGAGTGGCATTGCCGATGGTGTCGCGGTCGAGAATTTGTTGAGGGTGGTCGAGAAACAATTTAAGCAGGGCAAAATCGGCGCCCGAGAGAATCACCTCTTCACCGTCAACGTGAAACAGGCGATGGCTGATCATGTCCAGGCGCCATTCGTCGAACACCCACACATCGCCGCCGATGCTGCGTTCCTGGCCAAACTGGGCACGCCGCAGCAGGGCTTTGATCCGCGCTTGCAGCTCGCGAGGGCTGAAGGGTTTGCCGATGTAGTCGTCGGCGCCCAGCTCCAGGCCGATCACGCGGTCGGCTTCGTCGGAACTGGCGGTGAGCATGATGATCGGCACCTGCGCCTGGCGCGGGTGCTGGCGAATCCAGCGGCAGAGGCTGAAACCGTCTTCGTCCGGCAACATCACATCGAGGATGACCAGGTCGCACGGCGCCTCGTTCATGGCCTGGCGGAACCCCGCGCCATCCGGCACGCCACGTACCTGGAAGCCAGCGCGACTGAGGTAGGTTTGCAGCAATTCGCGGATTTCCTGGTCGTCGTCGACGAGGAGAATCGATTTACTGATTACGCTCACGGGGGCCTCCTTGTTGTTATGGCCAAGCTTAAGTCATTTGTTGCCCTTCGACCTATCGCGAGCAAGCCCGCTCCCACATTTGGAATGCATTTCAAAATGTGGGAGCGGGCTTGCTCGCGAAGAGGCCATCAGTACCTATGCAAAAGCCTGCTCCAGCGCCACGCCCGCCCCGGTCAACCCGGAATACGGCGCTGTCACCAGCCACACAGGAATACCGTCGAAGTAATCACTCATGCAGCCTTTATCGCGGAAACTCTTCGCAAAGCCGCTGTTGATAAAGAAGTCGGCAAACCGCGGAATCACCCCGCCCACGATGTACACGCCACCGCGCCCACCGGTGGTCAACACGTTGTTACCCGCCACCCGGCCGAGCCAGATACTGAACTGGTTCAACACTTCCATGGCCACCGGTTCGCCAGCCAGGCCGGCCGCGGTAATGGCTTCCGGGGTGTCCAGCACCGGCGTGTGCCCATCGACCGCGCAAATGGCGCGGTACACACGTGGCAGGCCGCCACCGCTCAAGGCGGTTTCGGCGCTGACATGCCCGATCTCATTGTAGATGTGCTGCCACAGCTGGGTTTCACGCGGGCTGCTCAGCGGCAGGTCAACATGACCGCCCTCCCCCGGCAGCGCTGCCCAGCGACCTTCACCAAAATCCAGCAAGGTGCCAACGCCCAGGCCAGTGCCCGGGCCGATCACCACAGCAGGGCGCAACGGCTCCGGCGTGCCTTCGCAGACCACACGGAATTCGTCGGGCTTGAGGCGAGTCATGCCCAGGGCCATTGCCGTGAAGTCATTGACCAGCAGCAGCTCGTCCACCTGCAAGGTTTTGCAAAATGCAGTTTTGCTCAGGCGCCAGTGATTGTTGGTGAATTTAAATTCATCGCCACTCACCGGCCCGGCGACCGACAGGCACACCGCGCCGATGTCCCCGCTTTCCAGGCCCTCTTCCTTGAGGTAGACCTTGATGGCCTCCTCAGGGCTCTGGTGATCCGCAGTGGCATGCACACGGATCGAATGCAGTTCCTGATCCCGCCACAACGCAAAACGGGCGTTGGTACCCCCGATATCACCGACCAGCGCTAGCTTCACTTAAGCGTCTCCAAGGCAGAGGTAAAGGCGCTGGCGCCTTGCTCTGCGGAGCTTGCAGCCATGCGCATAAATGCAAACAGTTCGCGACCGGCCCCCACGTTATTGCCCAACAGGCCCGTGGCAGGCGTGCGCGCTGCAAATTCTTCGGCGTCCACCTTAAGCTCCAGGGTGCCCTTCACGCCATCGACGCGAATGATATCGCCATCTTGCACGCGTGCCAGCGGCCCGCCGCTCTGGGCTTCGGGGTTGACATGAATCGCGGCGGGGATCTTACCCGACGCGCCGGACATACGCCCGTCTGTTACCAACGCCACTTTAAAGCCACGGTCCTGCAAGACGCCGAGGAACGGCGTCATTTTGTGCAGTTCCGGCATGCCGTTGGAGCGCGGGCCCTGGAAGCGCATCACCGCGACAAAGTCTTTTTCCAGTTGGCCGGCCTTGAACGCGTCGGCCAGATCCTGCTGATCCTGGAACACCACCGCCGGGGCTTCGACGATCTGGTGCTCCGGCGCCACGGCGGAGACTTTCATCACACCGCGCCCGAGGTTGCCTTCCATCACGCGCAGGCCGCCTTCCGGCGAAAACGCACGGGCCACGGGGCGCAGGATGGTTTCGTCGAGACTTTCGATCGGGCCGTCGCGCCAGATCAGCTCGCCATCGACCAGGAACGGTTCCTGGGTGTAACGGCTCAGGCCCTTGCCGGCCACGGTGTTGACATCTTCGTGCAGCAAACCGGCTTCGAGCAGTTCGCGGATCAGGAACGACATGCCGCCCGCTGCCTGGAAGTGGTTGATGTCGGCTTTGCCGTTTGGATACACGTGGGACAGGGTCGGTACCACCTCGGAGAGGTCGGCCATGTCCTGCCAGGTGAGGATGATGCCTGCCGACATGGCGATCGCCGGCATGTGCAGGGTGTGGTTGGTGGAACCGCCGGTGGCATTGAGCGCCACGATGGAGTTGACGATGGATTTCTCGTCGACGATCTCGCCGATCGGCGTGAAGCTGCCGTTGGCCTTGGTCAGGCGGGTGACCTGGTGCGCGGCTTCGCGGGTCAGCGCATCACGCAGCGGCGTGTACGGGTTGACGAACGAGGCGCCCGGCAAGTGCAGGCCCATGACTTCCATCAGCAATTGGTTGGTGTTGGCGGTGCCGTAGAAGGTGCAGGTGCCGGGGCTGTGGTAGGACTTCATCTCCGATTCCAGCAGTTCTTCGCGGCTGGCCTTGCCTTCGGCATAGCGCTGGCGCACATCGGCCTTCTGCTTGTTGGAAATGCCCGACGGCATCGGGCCGCCCGGTACGAAGATCATCGGCAGGTGACCGTAGCGCAACGCGCCCATCATCAGGCCCGGCACGATCTTGTCGCAGATGCCCAGCATCAGCGCCGCGTCGAACATGTTGTGGGACAACGCTACCGCCGTGGACATCGCGATGACTTCACGGCTCAGCAGGCTCAGCTCCATGCCGGGCTCACCTTGGGTCACGCCATCGCACATGGCGGGCGTGCCTCCGGCGAACTGGCCGACCGAACCGACTTCGCGCAGGGCTTTTTTGATTTGTTCAGGGAAGTGTTCGTACGGCTGATGCGCCGAGAGCATGTCGTTATATGAAGAAACAATTGCCACGTTGGCGGCATTCATCATGCGCAGACTATTTTTATCTTCAGTGCCGCAGCCGGCGACGCCGTGGGCAAAGTTGGCGCATTGCAGCTTACCGCGCATCGGGCCGTCGCTGGCGGCGCCGCGAATGAGCGCAAGGTAAGCCTCGCGGGTTGCACGACTGCGGGCGATAAGCCGTTCGGTGACCTCAATAACGCGGGGATGCATGTGTAGAACTCCAGGCTAACGGATGTGGCGACCTGCGTTCCTATGCTGATCAAACGCCCGCAGCGCATGGGATGGCCGGGTGTCGTTTGAATCATCGGACCAGTTGATTCAGGTCACTCGTTGTAGATTGAACAAAATATTGCCACTAAAAAGGCTTGTTTTCTATTTTTATGCGAATAATCTTGTAATTCTTACAACAAATCGACGACAGGCACTTTCCAATGACTCTTCGTATCGCAATCAATGGTTTTGGCCGTATCGGCCGTAATGTCCTGCGCGCACTGTATACCCAAGGCTATCGCCAGGATTTGCAGATCGTCGCCATCAACGATTTGGGCGACAGCTCGATCAACGCCCACCTGCTCAAATACGACACCGTGCATGGCACTTTCGAAGCAGAGGTCGCCCACGATCAGGAAAGCCTGACCGTCAATGGTGACCGGATTGCCGTCAGCGCCATTCGCAACCCGGCCGAGCTGCCATGGGCTGCGCACAAGATCGACGTAGTGTTCGAATGCACCGGTCTGTTTACCGACCGTGACAAGGCTGCCGCCCATATTACCGCCGGCGCGCGCAAGGTGATCATCTCGGCCCCGGCCAAAGGCGCCGATGCCACCGTGGTTTACGGTGTGAACCATGACATTTTGCGTCAATCCCACCAGATCATCTCCAACGCGTCGTGCACCACCAACTGCCTGGCGCCGGTCGCCCAGGTGCTGCACCGCGAGCTGGGTATTGAAAGCGGCCTGATGACCACCATTCACGCCTACACCAACGACCAGAACCTGACCGACGTCTACCACACCGACCCGTACCGTGCGCGCTCGGCGACCCAGAACATGATCCCGAGCAAAACCGGCGCCGCTGAAGCGGTAGGCCTGGTGCTGCCGGAACTCGCCGGCAAACTGACCGGGATGGCGGTGCGTGTGCCGGTGATCAACGTGTCCCTGGTGGACCTCACCGTGCAATTGAAAAAAGACGCCACGGCCGAGCAAGTCAACGCCCTGCTCAAAGAAGCCAGCCAGCACTCGAAAATTCTCGGTTACAACACGCTGCCGCTGGTTTCCAGCGATTTCAACCATAACCCGCTGTCGTCGATCTTCGATGCCAATCACACCAAAGTCAGCGGCAAATTGCTGAAAGTGCTGGCCTGGTATGACAACGAATGGGGCTTCTCCAACCGTATGCTGGATAACTGCCTGGCGCTCTGCAACGCCGAGTAAGGCTCGGCCTGTGTGGCAGCTGGCTTCTGCGGGAGCTGGCTTGCCTGCGATAGCATCACCTCGGTTTGACTGAAATACCCAGGTGCCTGCATCGCGGGCAAGCCCGCCTCCCACAAAAAACCCTTCCCCTATTTGATCGGTGCGGCTTCACAGCAATAGCCACTTGCCATTCGCCTTGATGATAAGCATTATCATTAACCGCCTATCGGTCTGGTATCACTGTGAGCCAATCTCGCTTCAACCAAGTCTTTCTCACCCAACGGGTGATTCTGCTACGCACGTTGCAGCGGATGGTGAATAACCCCAGCACCGCCGAAGACCTGTTGCAGGAAACCTACCTGCGTGTGACCCGCGCCCTCAGTGAGCGGCCGATCGACCACCTCGAACCCTTCGTCTATCAAACCGCGCGCAACCTTGCGTTGGATCATCTGCGCTCGCGCAGAATCCAGGCGCGCACGCTGCAGGAAGATGTCCCGCTGGACGTGCTGCAAAGCGTCGCCGCCCCGATCAGCACCCCCGAAGACGCGACGCAGGCGGAGCAACTGCTCGAACACTTGAGCGTCAGCCTCGGCCAGTTGAGCGCCCGCCAACAACAGATTTTCATCCTCAGCCGCCTGCACGGTTGCAGCTATCAGGAGATTGCCGATCAGTTGCAAGTGTCCTTGAGCACCGTGCAAAAGGAACTGAAATTGATCATGGCCATCTGTGTAGGTGTGGCCGAACGTCTGGATCAGCCTTAAGCTTCACCCGACAGAACTGTCGATCCAGGCTGCAGGAAAAATGAATAGAACGTGGCGAAGACCCGAGGAACACCGTGACGGCCCCGAATAAACTGCGTCCCCATGAGCTGGCTCATGAGGTGTTGCAAGACACGGCTATGGGCCAGGCCCTCGACTGGCTGATCGCCTTGCAATGCCCGCAACCCGGGCAGCGCGCCGAATTCGACGCGTGGCTGGCCAGCGACCCGGCGCACCCGCACGCCTTCAGCAAGGCCCAGGCCGCCTGGGGTGGTGCGCCGGTGTACAGCGCCGCTGTGGCGCTGGCCGCGCCGCGCAAGCCGACGGCCTGGCGCCGGATCAAACCCCATTGGAAACCGATAGCCACCGCTGCCGTGCTGCTGATCGGCCTGTTCAGCTTCAGCAACCTGCCTGTTCGCCTGCAAGCCGACCACCTCACGGTGGTTGGCGAACGCCAGCGTCTGCAGTTGGACGATGGCTCCAAAGTGCTGCTGAACACCAACTCGGCATTCTCCAGCAGCATCAAGGACCAGCAGCGCGTCGCCCGCCTTTACCAGGGCGAGGCGTTTTTTGAAGTGACGCCCAACCGCGGCCTGCCGTTGGAGATTGACGCAGGCCCCGTGCGTGCCCACGTGCGCGACACCGACTTCGCCGTGCGCTATCTCAACGGCGAGGCCCAGGTGCAGGTGCAGCGCGGTGATGTCGACCTGAGCAACACCTTCGATGATGCCCGCGTTCGCCTGAGCGCAGGCGAGAGCATCCGTATCGGCCCGAAGGGCTTTGGCCAACCCGCCAAGCTGGATGCCAGCAAGGAGCTGGCCTGGGTCCAGGGCCGGCTGGTGTTCGAAAACTGCCCGATGAGCGAAGTGCTCGCCGAGCTGCGCCGTTACTACCCGGGCTGGATCGTCAACAACAACGACAAGCTCGCAAGCACCGCCGTCACCGGCAACTACCGCCTCGATCAGCCCCTCGACGTGGTGCGCTCGCTGGCGCACATCACCTCGGCCAAGCTTTCGGAATACCCGGCGTTGGTGATCCTGAACTAAATGAGAATTATTTTTACTCGATAGCCACCGGCGGTACGTCTCGTTATAGCCAATGCAACTGATTCCTATTTGGTTCGGTTCGCAACTATAAGATTCGTATCTCCGGAGCGCTCTCGATGTACTCTCGTTTCAACCGCCGGTCCTCTTCGCCCGTCCTGTCCCTGCTGACCGCTGCCATCCTGCTGGCCAGTGCGCCGGCCATGGCCGCCACCGCCGCCGAACCTGCCGCGCGCAGTCACGGCCAATACAGTTTCAGCATTGAGCAACAACCGCTGGTTTCGGCATTGAATGCCTTTACCGCGGTAACCGGCTGGCAAATCGGCCTGCCCGCGGCGTTGGGCCAGGGCGTGTCATCCCCCGGCGTGCGCGGGGCACTGTCGCCGGAAAAAGCCCTGGACCGGCTGTTGGTGGGGACCAACCTGAGCTATCGCAAACTGGGCAATAACAGCATCGTCCTGGAGAAACGTGCGGCGGGCAGCGTGCTCAACCTGCAACAGGTGACCATCAGCGCCACCCGTAACGAGCAGGACGTCAGCAGCGTGCCAAGCACCGTCACTGTTCAGGATCGCCAGGCGCTGGACCGCCAGAACGTGAACACCCTCCGTGAACTGGTGCGCTACGAGCCCAACGTATCAGTCGGTGGCGCGGGCACCCGCGCCAGCAACGCGGGCTACAACATTCGCGGCATCGACGGCGACCGCATCCTCACTCAGGTAGACGGTGTGGAAGTGCCGGACAATTTCTTCAACGGCCCTTATGCCAAGACACGCCGCAACTACGTCGACCCGGAAATCGTCAAGCGCGTGGAAATTCTGCGTGGCCCGGCCTCGGCCCTGTACGGCAGCAGCGCCATCGGCGGCGCAGTGAGTTACTTCACCCTCGACCCGGACGACATCATCAAGCCCGGCCAGGACGTCGGCGCCCGCCTGAAAACCGGCTACAGCTCCGCCGACGACAGTTGGCTGACCTCCGGCACCGTCGCCGGCCGCGTGCAGGACGTCGACGGTTTACTGCACCTGAGCCAGCGCAATGGCCATGAAATGGAATCCTATGACGGCAACAACGCCACCGGCCTGGCGCGCACCGGCGCCAACCCTGAGGATGCACGCACCACCAATGTCCTGGCCAAGCTGGGCTGGAATTATGGCGATGACAATCGCCTGGGCCTGACGTATGAGAAGTTCAAGGATGATCGCGACGTCAACTTGAAGAACGCGGTAGGCGGACCGTTCACCGGCGGGCGAGGCTTCAACTTCTACCGCGCCCGCTCGGGCAACGACACCATCACCCGTGAGCGCTTTGGTATCGAAAACCGCTTCGCCCTCGACTCGCCGATTGCCGATCACATCAAGACCCGTCTCAACTACCAGATCGCCAAGACCGACCAGACCACCGCCGAAATCTACCAGCCATCGCGCCGTGTATTGCGCACCCGCGAAACCCTGTACGAAGAAAAACAATGGGTGTTCGACGCACAGTTGGACAAGGCGTTCAGCCTCGGCGAAACCGATCATCAGATGACGTACGGCACCACCTTGAAACAGCAGAAAGTCACCGGCTCCCGCGAAGGCGCCGCCAGCTGCCTGGCCATTGGCGGCGGTTGCACGGCCATCGGCGCGCCCAGCCCCTCAGCCGGCGACAGCGTGAAAAAGTCCAGCGACTTCCCGGACCCGACCATCAATACCTACTCGCTGTTTGTGCAGGATCAAATCACCTGGAACAAATGGACCTTCCTGCCCGCCCTGCGCTACGACTACACCCAGCTCAAACCCAAGCTGACCCAGGAATTCCTCAACACCGTCGACCCTAACCGGATCTACGATCACAGCAATGCGGAAAAAACCTGGCACCGTGTCACCCCTAAATTCGGCCTGACCTACGCGCTGACCGATCACTACACCTGGTTCGGCCAATACGCCGAAGGCTTCCGCACACCGTCGGCCAAAGCCTTGTATGGCCGCTTTGAAAACTTGAATGAAGGCTACACCGTCGAGCCCAACCCGAACCTCAAGCCTGAGAGCAGTAAAGGCGTGGAAACCGGGATTCGTGGCAACTTCGACGAAGGTTCGTTCGATATCGCTGTGTTTTACAACAAGTACCGCGACTTCATCGACGAGGACGCCTCGGTTGCCGGCGGCACCGTGCAACAGTTCGAAGCCAACAACATCAAGCACGCCACCATCAAGGGCATTGAAGCCAAAGGTCGATTGAACCTCGACGCCTTCGGCGCACCGCAAGGCCTCTACACCCAAGGCTCGGTTGGTTACACCTATGGCCGCAACGACGACAACGGCGAGCTGCTCAACAGCGTCAACCCGCTTAAAGGCGTATTCGGCCTGGGCTACGAGCAAACGCAATATGGCGCGCTGGTCAGCTGGACGTTGGTGAAGAAACAGAATCGGGTCGACAGCACCACCTTCCACGCGCCTGATGGCAGCACCAGTGCCCCCTTCAAAACACCTGGCTTCGGCATCGTCGACCTGACCGGCTACTACAAAGTCACCAACGACGTGACTATCAACGGCGGCCTCTACAACCTCACCGACAAGAAATACTGGAACTGGGATGACGTGCGCAGCTACGACGGCGTCGGCGAAGCCGGGGTTACAGCACCGGCCAACCTCGACCGCTTGACCCAGCCCGGGCGCAACTTTGCGATCAACCTGATCTGGGACATCTGACAATCCCCACCTTACCTCGCCACGATTAATCAGCGGCGAGGTGAGGATTTTTTACTGTGCCGCGTCTTCTTGTTCGTCTAGTTGATAACCGCTCTCTTTAGAGCACCCAGGCGCAACGCTTCTCAAGGACTTTTTTCGATGACCGCTTCCCCTACCGCAGAACGCCCAGGCCTGCGCTCCCAGCGCCTGAACCAAATCACTCACGCGCCGCATACCCAGCTCGATGCGCTGGTCAAAGCCCACGCTCCATTCGAAACCCAAGCCAACTTCGCCCGCTTCGTGGTCGCCCAATACCTGTTCCAATCAGAACTGGTAGCCCTGTACAACGACCCCGAATTGATCAAGATCGTCCCGGACCTGGCCGAGCGCTGCCGTGCCGACGCCGCCAGGCTGGACCTCGGTGACCTCGACACCGAAGTGCCCGCACCGGTTGCCGGCGCCGTGAAAAACCCGAGCAAGGCCGAGGCTCTGGGTTGGCTGTTCGTGTCCGAAGGTTCCAAGCTGGGCGCTGCGTTCTTGATCAAGCGCGCTGTGGGCCTGGGCCTCAGCGAGACCTTCGGGGCCCGCCACCTCGGCGAGCCGGCCGGTGGTCGCGCCGAAGGCTGGAAGCGTTTTACCCGCACCCTCGATGGCCTGGCGTTCAGCGCCGAAGAAGAAGCCGCGGTCGAAAAAGGTGCGATCGACGCGTTTGTGCGCTTCACCGTATTACTGGAACAGGCGTACGCTACGGCCCCTGAACTGGCGTAACACTCGAATTGAAATGCAATCAACGGTGGGAGCGGGCTTGCTCGCTCCCACCGTTGAATCTCATTTCATACTGACTTCTGTGATCACCCAACCCATGACCGGCAAAACTCAATCCACCTCAAAAATCGCGCAGCTCCTCTTCGGCCTGCTGGCCTACGTCAGCCTGGGCATTGGGCTGGTGGCGATTGTCATACCGGGTTTGCCCACCACTGAATTCATCCTGCTTGCCGCCTGGGCCGCGACCAAAAGCTCGCCGCGCTTGAGTGCCTGGCTGGAAAACCACCGGCTGTTCGGGCCGATCCTGTTCAACTGGCGCAACGGCAAGATCATCGCGCGCAGGGCCAAAGTCAGCGCCACGCTGAGCATGTTGGCATGTGCCGGCTTGATGCTGGTGATGCTCGATCACGGCTGGCCGATCTACCTGGCAATTGCCGGTATGGGCCTCGGTAACCTGTGGATCTGGTCACGCCCGGAACGGCTCGCAACGCCCGTATAACGTGGCGTTTAGTGTTTTACCGACCGCTCATCACCTTTCCCTCATGAAACATCTTGATGCGCCGATGTTCCGGACATAGCGCCAAATGGACTTGGCTCGCCCTGTTTGCATCCTGACAAGTCCATTCGCGAGTGAACCTATGTTCGACACCCTCTCCATCCGCCTGAAAATTGTGCTGCTGTCCGGCCTTTGCCTGTTGGGGGTGATTGCGCTGATCATCAGCATCAACCTGTACGAAACCAACCAAAATGATCAGTTGATCAGCGACTCAAGCTCGCGAATGCTCACCCAAAGTGTGCAACATCTGTTGCAAGCCAAGGCCGCCGAGCAAGCCTTGCAATTGCAGAAAACCTTTGGCGAAAATCTGGTGGTGGTCACCGCACTCGCCGATCAGGTCAAGGACCTGCGCACCCTCGCCAGCAAACGCTCGCTGGAACCGGGTGCGGTGCGTGAGGAGCTCAACCAAAGCCTGAAAACCGCGTTCGAGCGCAACAGCAAGGTGCTCGGTATTTGGCTGTCATTTGAACCCAACGGTCTGGACGGCAAGGACAGCGAGTTTGTCGACGATAAAGCCCGCGTCTCCAATGAAAAAGGCCGCTTCTCCAGCTACTGGAGCCGCGCTGGCGGCGAAGGCCTGAACACGGTGATGGTCGAAGACGACCTGAACAAGACCAGCCTCAACCTCAGCGGTACGCCCTACAACATCTGGTACACCTGCCCACGTGACACGCGCAACGTTTGTCTGCTTGACCCGTATTCCGATGAAGTGGCCGGCAAGCAGGTGCTGATGACCACTATCTCACTGCCGTTGATCGTCGACAGCAAAGTCATCGGTGTGATCGGCATCGATATCGCCCTCAACACCCTGCAAGCTACGACGGACGCAGCACAAAAAGAACTGTTCGACGGCGCCGCACACCTGGAGATTCTGTCCAGCACCGGCTTGATTGCAGCGTTCAGCGGCCAACCGGACAAGGTCGGCAAAAACCTGATCGACACCCTTGGCGCCGAAGGCAAAGACATCGTGCAATTGCTGGCCAGTGACACGCGCACGATCCGCGAACAGGACGACACGATCCGCGCCGTGTACCCGGTAAAACCGATTGCCGATGCAAAATCCTGGGGGGTGGTCATCAAGCTGCCCAAAGACGTGATGCTGGCCGATGCACTGAAACTGCAAGGGATACTCGACAAGGCCCAAAACGCCTCCACGCTCAAAGCCCTGCTGGTCGGCGCGGCCGCCGCGTTGCTCGGCTTGCTTTTGATCTGGCTGACCGCCACCGGCGTGACCCGCCCAATCAATACCGTCGCCGCCATGCTCAAGAACATCGCCAGCGGCGAAGGTGACCTCACCCAGCGCCTGAGCTATGCCAAGAAAGACGAATTGGGCGAGCTGGCAAACTGGTTCAACCGTTTCCTCGACAAGCTGCAGCCGACTATCGCGCAGATCAAGCAAAGCATCACCGAAGCACGTGGCACGGCTGATCAGTCTTCGGCCATCGCGCGCCAGACCAGCGAAGGCATGCAGGTGCAGTTCCGCGAAATCGATCAGGTCGCCACCGCCTCCAATGAAATGAGCGCCACCGCCCACGATGTGGCCAACAGCGCCTCCAACGCCGCCAGCGCGGCGCGTGGGGCCGATCAGTCGGCGCGTGAAGGCATGTCGATCATTGAACAGAGCACCCGTGATATCACCACCCTCGCCGACGAAGTCAGCAAAGCCGTGAGCGAAGTCGAGGCCCTGGCGGTGAACAGCGAGCAGATCGGCTCGGTGCTGGAAGTGATTCGCAGCATTGCCGAGCAGACCAACCTGCTGGCACTCAACGCCGCCATCGAAGCCGCGCGCGCCGGGGAAAGCGGACGTGGCTTTGCGGTAGTGGCCGACGAAGTGCGCAACCTGGCCAAACGTACCCAGGATTCGGTGGAGGAAATTCGCCTGGTGATCGAACGCATTCAGAGCGGAACGCGCGGCGTGGTGGCGACCATGCATTCCAGCCAGCACCAGGCCCAAAGCAACGCCGGGCAGATCCATCAAGCTGTGCAGGCATTAGGCAAGATCAGCGATGCGGTGACGGTGATCAGCGACATGAACCTGCAAATCGCCAGCGCCGCCGAACAACAGAGCGCGGTGGCCGAAGAGGTCAATCGCAACGTATCGGCAATCCGCACCGTGACCGAAACCCTCACCAGCCAGGCCACCGAGTCAGCGGCCATCAGCAGCCAACTGAACGCGTTAGCCAGCCAGCAGATGAAGTTGATGGATCAGTTCAAGGTGTAACGCCTGACTTGAAAATGATGATGAGCAAATGTGGGAGCGGGCTTGCTCGCGAATGCGGTGGATCAGTCAATACATCCAGTGACTGTCACACCGCATTCGCGAACAAGCCCGCTCCCACATAAAGCAGATCTGCGCTTTCTTACAGACCCGTCCAGGCTGTAACAAACGGCGTCAGGTCTTCTTTCGGCGCTGTGCGCGGCGGGTTCTGTGGGGTGCCCAGGTAGAGAAAGCCAATCACTTCCTCATCCGCCGTCAGCCCCAGGCCTTTGGCCACATGGGCCGAGTAGGACAACTCGCCGGTGCGCCACACCGCACCAATCCCCTGAGCGTACGCCGCCAACAGAATGCCGTGGGCCGCACAGGCAGCTGCCAGCAACTGTTCGGACTTCGGCACTTTGAAGTGGTCTTGCAAGCGGGCAATCACCACAACGACCAGCGGGGCGCGCAATGGGCCGTTCTGGGCCTTGTCGATGGCGGCTTGCGGCGCGTCGGCGTCCTGCAGTCGCGCGGCTTCGGCCAGCAGTGTGCCCATTTGCTCACGGGCCGCGCCTTCCACGGTCAGGAAACGCCATGGGCGCAGTTGGCCATGGTCGGGCGCGCGCATGGCGGCGGCGAACAGCACATCGCGCTGCGCCTGGGTCGGTGCCGGTTCCAGCAAACGCGGCACGGAAACACGGTTGAGCAAAGCGTCGAGAGCCTGCATTGGCCACCTCCAGATAAAAATGTGCGGCCATTCTAGCGGTAATGAATCGGATTCGACCAAACGATAATTGCTCTTATTCAATCCGCCTTGCCCTGTTAGACTTTGCGGCCTCATTTTCCGCCTTCGTTCAGGAAATTCGATGTTCCGTTCGCTTCTTCACCTGTCCGCAATAGTGTTGGCCTTGAGCCTGACTGCTTGCGATGACGCCCCACGCTTCATCAAGGCGCAGCCCGGTGAAGCGCGAGCCGGCGGCGCGGCGACGGTGAACAAGCGTGACCAGAACGCGTTTTCCCTGCCCTCGGCCAACCTTGCTCCCAGCCGCCGCCTGGATTTCAGCGTCGGCAACAGCTTCTTTCGCAGCCCCTGGGTGATTGCGCCCTCTACCACCACCGCACGCGATGGCCTCGGCCCACTGTTTAACACCAACGCCTGCCAGAACTGCCATATCAAGGACGGCCGTGGTCACCCGCCGCTGCCCGATGCGCCGAATGCGGTGTCGATGCTGGTGCGCTTGTCGATCCCCGCGCCCAGCTCAGACCTGCCGGCCTACGCCAAGCTCATTGAACAGCTCGGCGTGGTGCCCGAGCCGGTGTACGGCGGACAACTGCAAGACATGGCCGTGCCGGGCGTAGTCCCCGAAGGCAAAGTGCGGGTCGACTACACGCCCGTCAACGTGACATTCAAGGACGGCACGCGGGTCGAGTTGCGCAAGCCCGCCCTGCAAATCACCCAGCTCGGCTACGGCCCGATGCACCCGGAGACACTGTTCTCGGCGCGAATCGCCCCGCCGATGATCGGCCTGGGCCTGCTCGAAGCAATCAGCGACGCCGACATTCTGAAAAACACCGACCCGAAGACCGCCGACAAAGAAGCCATCGTCGGCCGAGCCAACCAGGTCTGGGATGATGCCCGGCACACCACGGTCCTCGGGCGGTTTGGCTGGAAAGCCGGGCAACCCAACCTCAATCAACAGAATGTTCACGCGTTCTCCGGTGACATGGGCCTCACCACGTCGCTAAGACCCTTCGATGACTGCACCGAGACCCAAGTCGCCTGCAAGCAGGCCCCTAACGGCAATGGCCCTGATGGCGAGCCGGAAGTCAGCGATAACATCCTGCGCCTGGTGCTGTTCTACACCCGCAACCTGGCCGTGCCGATACGCCGTGACGTCAACACACCGCAGGTGCTGGCCGGTAAAAACCTGTTCTACCAGGCCGGTTGTCAGGGTTGCCATAAGCCGACGTTCACCACCGCCGCCAACGCTGCCGAACCCGAACTGGCCAACCAAATCATTCGCCCCTACAGCGACCTGCTGTTACACGACATGGGCGACGGCCTGGCCGACCACCGCAGCGAATTCAAGGCCAGTGGCCGCGACTGGCGCACGCCGCCGTTGTGGGGCATTGGCCTGACGCAAACCGTCAGCGGCCACACGCAGTTTTTGCATGACGGCCGCGCCCGCAACCTGCTTGAAGCCGTGCTCTGGCACGGCGGCGAAGCGCAGGCGGCGCAGCAGCATGTGTTGTCCTTTAATGCCGAGCAGCGGGCTGCGTTGCTGGCGTTCCTGAATTCTCTATAAGCTTTGCCCCATTGACCGAAGGGAGCTCGACATGTTTCGTCCCAAGTTGTTGTTCACCAGCCTGGCCGCCCTCGCGCTCGGCGCCTGCTCGCCGCAGGACCCGCAAGCCGTGACTTCGGCGGCCATCGCCAAGCAAGTAATCCTGCCGACCTACAGCCGCTGGGTTGAAGCTGACCGCCAACTGGCCGTCAGCGCCCTCGCCTACTGCCAGGGCAAGGAAAGCCTGGAGACCGCGCGTGCCGACTTTCTCCACGCGCAAAAGGCCTGGGCCGAGTTGCAACCGCTGCTGATCGGCCCACTGGCCGAGGGCAACCGTTCGTGGCAGGTGCAGTTCTGGCCGGACAAGAAAAACCTGGTGGGTCGCCAGGTTGAGCAACTGGTCACCGCCCAGCCGCAGATCGATGCCGCCGCCCTGGCCAAGTCCAGTGTCGTGGTGCAGGGCCTGTCGGCCTACGAATACATCCTCTACGACGCACGGACTGACGTCGCCGACGAAACCCAGAAAGCCCGCTACTGCCCGCTGCTGGTCGCCATCGGCGAGCGCCAGAAGGCCCTGGCCGAAGAGATCCTGGCCAGTTGGAACAGCACCGACGGCATGCTTGCGCAGATGACCAAATTTCCGAACCAGCGCTACGCTGATTCCCACGAAGCCATCGCCGACCTGCTGCGCGCGCAAGTGACTGCGCTGGACACCCTGAAGAAAAAACTCGGCACGCCGATGGGTCGCCAGACCAAGGGCATCGCGCAACCGTTCCAGGCCGATGCCTGGCGCAGCCAGTCTTCCCTGCAAAGCCTGCAGGCCAGCCTCGCGGCGGCTCAGACCGTGTGGGTCGGGGTCGACAACAAAGGCCTGCGTGGCCTGCTGCCGTCGGAGCAGAAGCCGTTGGCCGACAAGATCGACGCCGCCTATGCCGCGTCGCTGAAACTGTTCGCCGGCAACCCGCGCACCCTCAATGAACTGTTGGCCGACGATGCCGGGCGCCAGCAGCTCGACGCGATCTATGACAGCCTCAACGTCGTCCACCGCCTGCATGAAGGCGAGTTGGCCAAAGCGCTGGGCATCCAACTGGGCTTTAACGCCAACGACGGTGACTGATGATGCTCAGGCGACAGGCTTTGGCGGTGGGCAGCGTGCTGCTCAGTGCGATCACGTTGGGTGGCTGGACGCTGTTCAGGCAAAAGGACAAAGGCCCGCTGCTGCTGTCGGCGCGCGATGATGCGGACGGCAGGCACTACGCCGTAGGCTATCGCCTGGACGGCAAGCAGGTGTTTGCCACTCAGGTCGGCCAGCGCTGCCACGACATCATCAACCACCCGACGCTGTCGATTGCACTGTTCGTCGCCCGTCGCCCGGGCACCGAAAGTTACCTGATCGACCTGCGTGATGGCGCGCTGCTGCAAACCATCACGTCGAATGCCCATCGGCACTTTTATGGCCATGCGGTCATTCACAAAAGCGGCAACTGGCTGTACGCAACCGAGAACGACACCTCCGATCCGGGCCGCGGCCTGCTGGGCGTGTACACGTTCGAAGGTGAGCGACTGGTCCACAGCGGCGAAATTTCCACCCACGGTATCGGCCCGCATCAGGTGTCATGGATGCCCGACGGCGAAACCCTGGTGGTGGCCAACGGCGGCATTCGTACCGAAGCCGAAAGCCGTGTGGAGATGAACCTCAACGCCATGGAGCCGAGCCTGGTGTTGATGCGCCGCGACGGCAGCCTGATCAGCAAGGAAACCCTCGGCCAGCAGATGAACAGCGTGCGGCACATGGGGATTGCCAGCGATGGCACCATCCTCACCGGGCAGCAGTTCATGGGGCCGTCCCAGGAGCGTTCCGAGTTGCTCGCGATCAAGCGTCCGGGGCAGCCGTTCGTGGCGTTCCCGGTGGCCGATGAGCAATTGCAGGCGATGGGGCACTACACCGCGAGTGTCGCAGTGCACAGCGAACTGCGCCTGGTCGCGTTGACAGCGCCACGGGGCAACCGCTTTTTTATCTGGGACATGGACAGCGGCGAGCTGCGTCTGGATGGGCCTTTGCCGGACTGTGCAGGCGTGGGCGCGGTGGCGGATGGGTTCGTTGTCACGTCAGGCCAGGGGCGCTGCCGCTTCTACGATTGCCGCCAGCAGCAGTTGGTCGCCACGCCGCTGGAATTGCCGGCCGGGCTTTGGGATAACCATCTGCACCTGATCTGATCGCCGTCATGGCAGCGTTCCTGGCGCCGATTTTTAAACGATCTGGAACAGTAACGCGCAGGCTCCTCGGCACCTGTCTGCAGCTGCTACAACGTAAAAGGCCCCGCAGTGCGGGGCCTTTTACGTTGGCTGTGATGTATTCAACTCTGCGGTCTCATCCCTTGGGACATCCCGAACATGAATAACAGCAAATCATGATCAGGCTTGACCGCCACACTGGCCTTGGCAACACGTGGTAACAGACATTGCCCGCTACCCTGCACCGCGCTCAGCACTTGTGTGCGAGGTTGTTCCCACGCAGCCAGCGCCAGGGCTGCAATGCCCAACGCGCCGACCAGGAACAAACCTCGTGCTATTTCTAGCTTCATCTGGTTAAACCCTTGATAGCGCTGCCAAACGCCGTCTCGTAAAAGTAGCTGAGTTTTTCCCAGTCGGTACTGCTCCACGACGAATGGCGCCGCAGTTGCAGCATGTCATGGGACGCCGCCCGATAAGCGGTCAAACGCTGGCGGCACTTTTCGAAATCCAGCAGCGCCACTTCCACATTGGCCGAGTCGCCCTAGCCGGTTACCCGTACAAAGATGTGTTTGATGTACAGGCAGCCATGCTGCCAGCGGCCCTTGTGCATTCTCGCCAGGGTGCCCGCCAACTCTTTGAGCACGCGCTCGTGGACCAACTCGCCGTACTGCTCGCGGCCACCGGCGGCGTACCAGTTTTCGATCTCGTCGAAACCGTCCAATGACGCAGTCACCAACAGCGCCTTCCACTGGTGCTCCGGGTCACGGCGCGCGCCGCAAAACACCAGTTCCGGAACACGCACATCCAACGAGCGCAGGCCCATCAGGGCATCGCGCTCGCGCAACACGGTCGGGCGACCAAACGGGTGGAGCCAACTGCGGTAGATATGCCCGGTCTGGCGCTTGCTGTAGAGCAAGCGGCCGTTAGCGCTGATCACCCGTTGCACGCCACTTTCCCCCCCACGTCGACGATTGGGTTCCTCGACCCACTCGCCCCGTTGGCGCCAGAAATAATCAAATCGCTCTTCGGGAGCTACGTGACTGCCTGATACGCACTCAACTGCCATCCTGTTACCTCTTACGCAATACATATACTCGCCACATGGCGTAGAGCGGCATGAAGTCCAGGGACTCCTGAACCCGGAAACCGGCCTGCTCAAACTCTGCCTCAACAGTAGCAGCCGGTAACACAAACCGGTTTTGATAACCTTCCTGCTCACCTTTCTCGCGACGTTTCGCTTCGAGGCGCTTGCGTTTCCAGGCCTTGAAATTGCCATCTACCCACAGCGAAACGATCACGCTGTCGCGGGTAACGCGTTGAAATTCCTTCAATATTGCCAGTCTGTGCGCCGCGTCACCGATATGGTGCAGCAAGCGCATACAGAAAATACTGTCGACTGAATTATCCGGTAAATCAATATCGAACGCAGAAGTCTGCAAAGGCCGTACCCGTTTCACCACTTCCGCCGGTTGGGCGATGGTGGCGACGTTCAACATCGACGCCGAATTGTCGGCCCCGATAATCACCCGGTTGGGCTTTTCCGCCAGTAACGGCCAGAAACGTCCAGCCCCGCAGGGCAGGTCCAACACCAGGCCTGGCTCGCCGGCCATGGCCAACGCGCCGCGCGCCAATTGCTCGTCGCGTTTGTGGGACAACCGGCGAGCCAGATTGTCCTGATGTTTGAGCAAATATTCCTGCGCGTGCTGATCGTCGTACTTTTCAGAAAAATCGAGCTTGATCGGGGTAGACATCAACGGATCTCCAGTAGCTGATGCCGACAACCTTAAGCAGCGAAGTGTGACTATCAGGTCAACCCGTTGTGAAAAACTTGTCCTGTCCAGCCCCATACATTTCAAGACTTTACAGACACAATCAGTGGCATGGGGCCATCTTCGCCGAAAAGCGGGGTAGCTGCCGCAGGATAGCGGCAGGCGGGGGGCTTAGGGTTTGACCGGGCTCAATTGGACCTGAAAGCGGCAGCCATGGGGCTCCATGGTGCTCAGGCTGACGCTCCAGCCCTGGCTCTCGCAGATGCGTTGCACCAGCGACAAGCCTAACCCCAGGCCTTCACCGCGCTTTTCACTGCCGCGCACAAAAGGCTCGAACATCGCTTCACGCTTGTCTTCAGGAATGCCCACGCCGGAGTCTTCCACCACAAAGCCACTGGGTTCGAGTGTGAGGCGGATAAAGCCCCGTTCGGTGTAGTGCAACGCGTTGCGCAGCAGGTTGCCCATCACCGCATGCAAGAAGGTGGTGTTGTAGCGGGTATCCAGCGGATTGCCCGGCAGGTAGATCAATTCGAGGCCTTTGTGCTCGATGGGCTCGCGCCAGATGCCGAGCAAATCTTCGGCGACCTGGGTCAGGTTGACCTGGGGCGACATGGCCGCATCATCGTGTTTGGCACGGGCCAGCATCAGGAAGGTTTGCACCAGCTCGCGCATTTCTTCGCAGGCTCGGGCAATGCGCAGCACCTGATTGCGGCCGCGCTGATCAATGGCGGGGTTTTCCAACAGCAGTTCACACGAACTGGCCAACACCATCAGCGGGGTGCGCAATTCGTGGCTGACATCGCTGGTAAACAGTTGCTCACGGGACAATGCCTGCCGCAACCGCCCCAGCGTCGCGTCGAAGGCCACCGCCAGCTCACCGACTTCATCGGCGGCGTAATCCGGCGCCAGGGGCGGTGCCAGCCCCAGCAACTGGTCACGATGACGAACCTGGCGCGCCAAACGCACCACGGGCGCCATCACCTTGCGGGCAAGCACCCAACCAAGGAATACCGCCAGCGCCAGGCTGAGTACAAAACCCACCAGCACGACGGCGAACAGGACGCGCTCGCGCTCTTCGAAATCGCTCTGGTCTTGCAGCAGCACATAGCGCCGACCATCGACCACTTCGACCATGGCGTGGTACGACAGCGACTCGCGAAACACCTCATGAAAGCCGGGTTCCAGATGGCGCAGATCCTTGGGCAGTTCGAAATCCCCGGGCCCACCGCTGAAATAGAACAGTTGATCCGGCTCTGGGCGATGGCTCCAGTCCTCGACACTGTCCATCAGCAACAGGCGCTGCAGGTCACCGCCCAGGCCGGCCGAAATCAGTTTTTCTTCCACCAGGTGCACGGTTGCAACGATGCCCATGGCGAACGCCCCCGCCACCAGTGCGCTCATCAAGGCAAAGGCGATGATGATCCGTTGGGCGAGGCTTTGCTTAAACTCCATCACGCCCCTCGGCCAGGCGATAACCCACACCGTGCACGGTTTGCAGCAACGGCTTTGCGAAGGGTTTATCGATCACTTGGCGCAATTGGTGAACGTGGCTGCGCAGGCTGTCGCTGTCCGGGCAGTCGTCGCCCCACAGGGCTTCTTCGAGAATTTCTCGACGCAACACGTGCGGGCTCTTTTGCATCAGCACCGCGAGCAGTTTCAGGCCCACCGGGTTGAGCTTGAGCAGGCGCCCTTCGCGGGTCACTTCCAGGGTATCAAGATCGTAATGCAGGTCGGCCACTTGCAGCGCGCGACGCCCGCCGCCTTGGGCACGGCGCAGAACCGCTTCGATGCGCGCGGCCAATTCCGATAGGGCAAACGGTTTGAGCAGGTAATCATCGGCGCCGGATTTAAAGCCCTGCAGCCGGTCATCCAACTGGTCGCGCGCGGTGAGCATAATCACCGGCGTATCGCGGCGAGCGTCTTCTCGCAGGCGTTTGCACAAGGTGTAGCCATCGATGCCAGGCAGCATGATGTCGAGCACGATGAGGTCGTAATGTTCGGTGGCGGCCAGATGCAGGCCCGACAAACCATCCTGCGCACAGTCTACGGTATAGCCTTTTAGCCCCAGGTAATCGGCCAGATTGGCCAGAATATCGCGGTTGTCTTCAACCAATAAAATTCGCATGGGCAGTGTCTCCGTACGCGGTAACGGCCGTGTTGGCTCGCGCAGCTTAAGGCCAAGCGCGGCTCAGGGATAGACCTGGACGCTACGTCGATATAGGTTTTCAACCAATTGTACAAACCAACAAGTTTTTCACTATAGCTTCACACACCGGCTACAGTGGCAGGTCGAATATCGGCGTCCATTGATATAAGGAATATGGACATGGGGTTTTTAAACACCGCGCCGATGCGCTTTCTGCTGCTCGTAACCGGCGCATGGCTGGTGATTTTCCTACTGACGCGCAGTGTGCTGCTGATCACGCATTTGGATGAAGTCGGTGGCAACCTGCTACCGGTGTTTGGCGTCGGCTTGCTGTATGACCTCGCGTTCCTGGCCTATGCCGCTTTGCCGCTGGGCCTGTATCTGCTGCTCTGCCCGCCCGCGCTGTGGCGCCGCCGTGGCCATCGCTGGTTCCTGCAGGCGGTGCTGACCGTCAGCCTGTTCGCCATGCTGTTTACGTCAGTGGCCGAGTGGCTGTTCTGGGATGAGTTCGGCGTACGCTTCAACTTTATCGCCGTCGATTACCTGGTGTATTCCAATGAGGTGATGAACAACCTGCTGGAGTCTTACCCGATCGGCAAGCTGCTCAGCCTGTTGGCGATGCTCGCGATTGTACTGAGCCTGGCCTTGCGCAAGCCGTTCAACAGCGCAATGAGCGCGCCTCTGCCGCCCCTGCGTGGGCGCGTGTTGAATGCCCTGGGCCTGCTGGTGGTTGCCGGTCTCTGCGTGCAATTGATCAGTCAGGACAGCCCACGCGCCTCGGGTGGCAATGCTTACAAGAATGAACTGGCGAGCAACGGCCCGTATCAGTTTTTTGCCGCGTTCCGTAACAACGAGCTGGATTACACCCAGTTCTATAAAAGCCTGCCCACCGAGGTGGTCGCCAAGCAATTGCGGGCTGAACTCAGCGAGCCGAATGCGCGCTTCGTCGGCACCGACCCGCTGGACATCCGCCGCGCAATCACCAACCCCGGCACGTTGCGCAAACCCAACATCGTGCTGGTGACCATCGAAAGCTTCAGCGCCAAATACATGGGCAGCAATGGCGACGACCGTAACCTCACCCCCAACCTCGATATGTTGCGTAGACACAGCCTGTACTTCAATAACTTCTATGCCACCGGCACCCGCACGGACCGTGGCCTGGAGGCGATCACCCTGGCCATTCCACCGACGCCCGGCCGTTCAATCGTCAAGCGCATCGGCCGTGAGAGCGGTTTCGCCAGCCTTGGCCAACAACTCGGGGCCATCGGTTACGACAGTGTCTTTGTCTACGGCGGACGCGGTTACTTCGACAATATGAACGCGTTTTTCAGCGGCAACGGTTATCGGGTCGTGGACCAGAGCAGCGTGGCGGAATCGGAAATCTCGTTCAAAAATGCCTGGGGCATGGCCGATGAAGACCTCTACCGGCAAACCCTGAAACTGGCCGATGCCGACTATGCCAGGCAGCAGCCCTTCCTGCTGCAACTGATGACCACGTCCAACCATCGCCCTTATACCTATCCGGAAGGCCGCATCGATATCAAGTCCGGCAACGGCCGTGACGGCGCGGTGAAATACACCGACCACGCCATCGGTGAGTTCCTCGACGCGGCCCGCCAGAAGCCGTGGTTTGATAACACGATTTTCGTGTTCGTCGCCGATCACACCGCCGGCAGCGCAGGCAAGGAAGACTTGCCTATCGCCAACTACCAGATCCCGCTGTTCATCTACGCACCGAAGCTGATCGAGGCTCGGGAAACCGCGCAACTGGCCAGCCAGATCGACTTGGCCCCCACGTTGCTGGGGTTGATCAACCTGAGCTACGAATCCACCTTCTTCGGCCGTAACCTGTTGCAAGACAGCCCGCTGCCACCGCGCGTGGTGGTCGGCAACTATCAGCACCTGGGGTTGTTTGATGGCAAGGACCTGGCAATCCTCAGCCCGCGCCAAGGCCTGCGTCGCCACGATCAGGCCCTGGGCGAGAGCCAGGAGTTACGTGTGGGCACGGATGATCCATTGATCCAGCGCGCAATTACTTACTACCAGGCCGCCAGTTATGGTTTCACACAGCAACTTTTGAGCTGGAAAGCGCCCAAGGACGCAGCGCCTGCCATCAGCGTGCGCTGACCCCCTCGTGAGCCCTTGCCTCCCCATGGCAAGGGCGTAACACTTGCGTCCATTCTCCGGCGATGGCGCCCTTTCATGTCCGACACCCTGCTGCTGATTGAAGACGACCGCCCACTGGCTGCACTGACGGCCGAATTCCTGCGTGCCGAAGGCTTTACCGTAGCGGTTGAGCACCGTGGCGATCGCGCTGCACAGCGCATTCTTGACGAACAACCGGCGCTGCTGATCCTCGATGTGATGTTGCCGGGCATCGACGGGTTCACCTTGTGCCGACAGATTCGCGATCAGTACCCGGGGCTCATCCTGATGATGACCGCGCTGGATGAAAACGCCGAGCAACTGACCGGCTTCAACGTCGGCGCGGATGACTATGTGGTCAAGCCGGTCGACCCGCTGCTGTTGCTGGCCAGAATCCGCTCGTTGCTGCGTCGCCACCCTCAAGCCCCGCGCGCTCATTACCAGTGGGGCACCTTTCGGCTGGACCTCAACAGCCATTTCGCCTGGCTCGATGAGACCCCTTTGCAGTTCTCGGTTGCCGAGTTCGAATTGCTGGCGATTTTCGCGCGCCATTGCGGGGTATTGCTGACGCGGGAAAAACTCCTGCAGAGCCTGCGCGGCCTGGAATACGACGGGCTCAACCGTTCCATCGACATGCGTGTGTCGCGCTTGCGTAAAAAGCTGATGAGCCTGGAATGCCCGGTGACTATCCAGACCATCACGGCCCAGGGCTATCTGTTCGTCGAAAGTGCCCAGGAGGCCCGACATGTTGACTAAGGTGCGGCCCTGGATGGTGGCCGTGGCGGGCACGGGCTGGGCGAGTTTGACGTTTTATCTGTTGTGGCTGTGCGCCAACGCCTCGGTGTTTGTCGGCGAAGACAGCTTTTTGCGCCTGATGGCCGGGCCGGCCTACCTGGTGGCCGAACAGCTCAAAGCCGTGCCGGCCGACCAACGTGAAGCGCGCATGGACATCCTGCGCGCGCACTTCCAGTACCCGGTGAATCTGATCTCGCTGGACGAGGTCGAATTGCCGCCGGAAGCGTTGGTCATGCTGGAGCATCAACAACCGGCACTGAGCAGCGACGAAGACATCAGCTACTTCCCGCTGGATGACGACACCATCATTCAATTCGGCCCAATGTGGGGCAGTGCCGAGGTCAAGGATCTGCTCAAATTCCCGGTTTACTGGATCACCGCCGCTGTAGCAGGCCTGCCGGTGCTACTGCTACTCGGGATCGGTTTACGCCTGCACCGCCGTCGCCGCACCGACCTGAACACCCTCAAGACCTGCCTTGGCACGCTGGCACGTACCCCGAATGTGATGTTGCCTGCCATGGGCAAGGAATGGACGCCGTTGCTGATGACCTTGCAACAGCACGCGCGGGACATCAGCGCCATGAACGAGCGCCACCGTGAAGTCTCCCAGGCCGTGTCCCACGAACTGCGTACGCCATTGGCGCGCATGCGTTTTGCCTTGACGCTTCTGGGTAAAAGCGAAGACCCGCTCACCCGTACACGCCTTCAGGAACGCTTGCTCACCGATGTCGAAGAGCTCGAAGCCCTGGTTCGCGCCAGCCTCGCCTTTGCGCGCCTGGCAGGTGCACCGACCGACCTGCAACATGAGCCAATCAACCTGCGTGACTGGCTGCACCAGGAGTTTGCCTTGCTCGACGGGCACCATCGCCGGTTGAGCCTGGAAACCGAGCCCGCCCACCTTGAGCTGATCGGCGACCGTGCCCTGTTGCACCTTATCGTGCGCAACCTGTTAAGCAATGCCATCACCTACGCACGCGATCAAGTGTGCGTCAGTGCCACTTACCACGGTCAACAGCACCTGGTGCTGCATGTGGATGATGATGGCCCCGGGGTATTGGCGGAGAACCGCGACAAGATCTTCGAGCCCTTCGTGCGCCTTGCCTTGGGGGGCGATGAGCCCACGGGCTCCGGCCTTGGCCTGGCACTGGCCAAACGCGCGACCCAGTGGCACCACGGTGAATTGTCGGTATCGCGCAGCCCTTTGGGCGGCGCACGCCTGAGCCTTATTCTGCCGCTGAGGCCGCTGTAACCTGCGTGTTACAGCCTGTGACAGTGAAGCCTTCGGATTGCTCGTAACCTCGCCACCTGAATCCCAGGTTGGAGAGCTCTTTCATGCATCCCCGTAAGAAGCATTTGTCCACGTTGGTGCTGTCGCTGTGCATCGTTACCGGCACACTCTTGCCCGACCATGCGTCGGCCTCGCGCCTGGCGGTTACCGACTCGCCATCGTCCCGGTTCGAAGACAAACACGCAGGCGATCACCCCGCAACGACGGCACGTCCGCCAACACCGCAGGGGTTGGTCGTCACGCCTCGGCCTGGGAGGCGGCCCAGGCCCACCGCCGCTGAAAAACTCGCGCACCTGCCTGTCCCTCGCCCACTCGACGAAGTTGCTGCACCGCAACCCCTGGCACTTATGCCGACTGCCCAACTGACCCTGGCGCGGGGAATGACCTTCAGAAAGCTGTTGCGACGACGCACCCTCGGCTGATCCATCCTCAAGCCCCATAAAAAAACCCCGCCTGCATCGCTGCAGGCGGGGTTTTTTATTAGCCGGGTAAGGCTGGCTTACATCATGCCGCCCATGCCACCCATGCCGCCCATGTCTGGCATACCGCCGCCAGTCGAGCCTTCTTTCTTCGGTGCATCAGCGATGGCCGCTTCAGTGGTCAGGATCAGACCGCCGATGGAGGCTGCTGCTTGCAACGCCGAACGAGTCACCTTGGTAGGGTCCAGGATGCCCATTTCGATCATGTCGCCGTAGACGCCCGTTGCAGCGTTGTAACCGTAGTTACCTTTGCCGTTCTTGACTTCGTTGACCACAACGCTTGGCTCGTCGCCGGAGTTGGCAGCGATCTGACGCAGCGGTGCTTCAACAGCGCGACGCAGTACAGCGATACCGACGTTCTGGTCAGCGTTGTCGCCCTTAAGGTCAACCAAAGCTTCCAGAGCACGGATCAGCGCAACGCCACCGCCAGGTACCACGCCTTCTTCAACGGCTGCACGGGTTGCGTGCAGGGCGTCTTCAACGCGGGCTTTCTTCTCTTTCATTTCAACTTCGGAACCGGCGCCAACCTTGATCACTGCAACGCCGCCGGACAGCTTGGCCAGACGCTCTTGCAGTTTTTCACGGTCGTAGTCCGAGGAAGTTTCGACAACCTGGGCACGGATCTGAGTGATGCGCGCCTGGATGTCCTGCTCTACGCCAGCACCGTCAACGATGATGGTGTTTTCCTTGGAGATGGTCACACGCTTGGCGCTGCCCAGGTTTTCCAGGGTGGCGCTTTCCAGGCTCAGGCCGATCTCTTCGGAGATAACGGTACCGCCAGTCAGAACAGCGATGTCCTGCAGCATGGCCTTGCGACGGTCGCCGAAGCCAGGCGCCTTGACGGCTGCGACTTTAACGATGCCACGCATGTTGTTCACAACCAGCGTCGCCAGGGCTTCGCCTTCAACGTCTTCGGAAACGATCAGCAGCGGACGGCCGGCTTTGGCAACGGCTTCCAGTACTGGCAGCATTTCGCGGATGTTGGAGATCTTTTTGTCGACCAGCAGGATCAGCGGGCTGTCCAGCTCGGCAACCATGGTTTCTGGCTTGTTGACGAAGTACGGGGACAGGTAGCCACGGTCGAACTGCATGCCTTCTACAACCGACAGTTCGTTTTCCAGGCCAGTGCCTTCTTCAACGGTGATCACGCCTTCTTTACCGACTTTTTCCATGGCTTCGGCAATGATGTCGCCGATGGAGCTGTCGGAGTTGGCGGAGATGGTGCCTACCTGAGCGATAGCCTTGGTGTCAGCGCATGGCTTGGACAGGTTTTTCAGCTCGGCAACAACAGCGATGGTCGCTTTGTCGATGCCGCGCTTGAGGTCCATCGGGTTCATGCCGGCAGCGACGGCTTTGTAGCCTTCGTTGACGATTGCCTGAGCCAGAACGGTAGCGGTGGTGGTGCCGTCGCCTGCGTCATCGTTGGCACGGGAGGCAACGTCTTTGACCAGCTGCGCGCCCATGTTTTCGAAACGGTCTTCCAGTTCGATTTCTTTTGCTACCGAAACGCCGTCCTTGGTGATGGTCGGAGCGCCGAAGCTCTTCTCGATGATCACGTTACGGCCTTTAGGGCCCAGGGTCGCTTTTACTGCGTCAGCCAGGACGTTGACACCGGTGAGCATTTTCTTACGGGCGGAATCGCCGAATTTAACTTCTTTAGCAGCCATGATCGATATTCCTTAAATACTTTGTAGTAACGGGAAAATGAGCGGGGAATCAGTCTTCCAGAACGGCGAGAATCTCGTTCTCAGCCATGACCAGCAGGTCTTCGCCGTCGACTTTCACAGTGTTGCTGCCGGAGTAAGGGCCGAAAACAACCTTGTCACCCACTTTTACGGCCAGCTCACGTACTTGACCGTTTTCCAGCGTCTTGCCCGGGCCAGCAGCGAGAATCACACCGTGGTTGGCTTTTTCAGCAGCCGAACCTGGCAGAACGATACCGCCGGCGGTTTTCTTTTCTTCTTCGCTGCGACGGATTACGACGCGGTCGTGCAGAGGACGAAGCTTGCTCATTGTCGATCTCTCCTAATTGTGTTTTTCATCGGCCGGTATCGGTACCGGCGGGTTGTATTCCGGCTGTGCCGGTCGCGCCTCGCCAAGCAAGACGCGGAAGTCTGTCTGGTGTCGCCACCAGAAACCTTGCGGTGACCGTTACATAAGGGCGCATAAGCTTATTACAAGGGGCCGCCGCGGAAATTTTTTGCGTGTGCCGGGCGGTAAACGCAACACGGCACCCGAAGGTGCCGTGCCGATTAAGCCGTTATTTGCTGTCGCGGTGCTCGAACTCACCCTCGATCACATCACCTTCACGCCCCAACGGTTGGCGCGGAGCCGGGCCGCCACGCGGTTGCAGGTCGTCGGCGAACGCACGCTGACGAATCGCAGCCTCTTCGGCACGCTGGCGCATCTTGCCGGCCAGCAGCTTGCGGGTGAACGGCAGCAGCATGACCAGGCCCACCACATCGCTGATGAAACCCGGCAGGATCAACAAGCCACCGGCCAAAGCCATCATCAGGCCTTCGAGCATGGTCTGAGCGGGCAATTCGCCACGGTTCAGGCTTTCACGGGCACGTAACGCGGTCGCCAGGCCGGCAACGCGCAGCACCAGGACGCCGAGCATCGAGCCTGCAATTATCAGCAACAGTGCCGGGAAGAACCCGATCGCACTGCTGACTTGAACGAATACGAACAGCTCCAACACCGGAAACAGCAGAAAGAGCAATAAAAAAGGGCGCATCAAATGGTTCCTCAACGCAAGAATGCCTTGCCAGTTCACCTTAGATGACGTCGCCGTTTCGTGAATTCAAGCGTCGGCGGGTTCTTTTTTCGGCCAAACCTCGGCGTGAGCCAATGAAACCAAGGCTTCGCGTACTTGTGTCGGAGTGTTGCAAGACGCTGCGAAAGGCAGCCAATGCAGAGACTGACCGATGCGCAGGTGCATGCCTTCGCTGTCGATACCGGCCAACTGTGCAGGTTCATGCGCAGGCAGGCCGGCGAGTTCGACGTAATGCGCAATGGCCTTGGTGTGGTCGCTGTTCATGTGCTCGATCATGCTGCGCTCGGTCTTGCCGGCGAACGGGTTGGCCAGGGTCAACTGATCGACCCAGTGAATCGCGCCAAACCCGCCGATGTAACGGTGACGCACGGGCTTAAGCACCCAGAAGTCGAAATCGTGGGCCTTGTGATAGTTGGCCGAATCCGGGAAATAGCGGTAATAGCGCTCGGCAGCCGCTTCAATCGCAACCTCATCCTCAAGCTTTTCAGCTTCGGCCAGGTAGGTCAGGCGCCCTACTGCTTGTATATCATCGGCCTCGCGCTCACCCACCAGCAGCGAACACTTGGGATCTTTCTGCAGGTTGTGGGTGTGCTGGGCGATACGGCTGATCAGGATAATCGGGCGGCCCTGCTCGTCGAGGCAATAGGGCACGACCGAGCCGAAGGGAAACCCGGGCATGGCTTTGGATAATGTGGAGAGAGCCCCACGGTATTCCTTGAGCAACAGCTCTCGGGCGTTCTTGGCAACCTGCGCGCTCACTGTATGACTCCTCGGGTGTTCAGCCGCCCACAGCGCATGACGTCTATGGGAATGAATCTCAACACAAGGTAATCAATATCCGCGCAGGTTGCCAGAGTGACCGATGCAGCTTTTACCAGGCCACGCCGAACCCGGCGGTGTAGCGGGTCTTGTCCAGGCTGCTCTGGGATTCGCCATTGATGATGTCGCGCTCAGCCTTGAGGTTGAGCGAAGCCCATTCAGTGACTTTGTAACGCAGCCCCATTTCTGCATCCAGGGAGTATTCGGACGGCCCGGCAAGTGGTTTGCCCAACTCACCATTGGTGAAGAACTCCACGGTCTTGCCCACCAGGTAGCGGTTGTAGCTCCACTTCATGGCCAGGGAATAGAAGTTGGTCTTGCCGCCGTCGGCATATTGATAATCCGTGCGGTTAACCAGCGAACCGAGGGAGAACGCGCCCAGCTCATCGTCCCAGAACTGGTAGCCAGGGCCGGTACCGACGGTGCGTTGGCGGGACAAGTCTTCCACTTCGTCGCGTTTGTAAGTCAGTCGGCCCTGCCAGAACCAATGCTCGGTAATAAAGCGGTCCAAGTCATATTCCAGCGCCCAGTTATCGGTGGTGGTCACGTCATCCTGGAATTCGCGGTTGTATTCACCCTTCGCGGTATGGCGCCACTGGCCGTGACGGGCCGAGGTCTTGAAGTCGACGTCGTAGTCGTTGGTGTCTTTGTCGGCGCGTTTGTAGTCCAGCGCCAGGTCGACGTTGCCCTTCCACACCAGGTCTTCGATGACCGGCTTGGGCTTGATGATTTGCTGGATGCTGGCCAAGTCCACGGTCTTGGGCGCCTCACCATTGGCGAGAACGACCTTGCCGTCCTCCGCCGCTTTCAGAGACTTGGCTTTCTCACCGCTGTAGGCGTCCTGCTTGACCAGCAGCTCCTGATCACTTTCCAGGGTTTTGACTTGTTTCCAATCCACCGGAATCGCCCCCGCGTAGCTGGTCTGAATCAGCAGCTTGCCACCGTCGAAGACTTTGATCTTGCCGGTCAGGCGGTCACCGTTTTTCAACCAGACAGTGTCGGCGAGCAAGGGCGTGGAGGCGCTGAAAACAGCAATGCACAGCAGGGTTCTGGACAACATAAGCGGATTCGGAGCTCAGGGTTGGCGAAAAAAGAGGCGCTATCGTGTTAGATAGGTACGACTGACTCAAGGATTTATGATGAGTTCAATGCTCACAGCCCTGTTTTGAGATGTTTCTGACAAAGACCCCGACGATGCCCACAGCGAATTTACCTGCCGATCCCCCCCAAAGCCCGGCCGACATGCGGCGCACGGCGTTGTACCTGACCTTGGCGCAAGTGCCCGAAGGTTGCGTGGTGAGTTATGGCGAGTTGGCGCACCTGGCCGGCCTGGGCCGCGCCGCGCGCTGGGTCGGGCGTACGCTCAGCCAACTGCCCGAGGACACCCGGTTACCCTGGCACCGGGTTTTGGGTGCCGGTGGTCGGATAAGTCTGCCGGTGGGCAGTGCATCAGGCGATGAACAACGTGCGCGTTTACGCAGCGAAGGCGTCAGTATCCTGAACAATCGCGTTGATATTCAGCGTCATGGCTGGCGCCCGGTAGAGCACAGCGGTTAGAGTGCGCGCTTTGTTTCCGCAAATCTGAGGCAGACTCCAGCCCATGCCCCGTAAAACCTGGCGCGCCGCGCTCGCCGCCTATGCCAGCCCCTCGACGTTAGTGCTGTTGTTGCTCGGCTTTGCCGCCGGCTTGCCTTACATGTTGGTGTTTTCGACGCTTTCTGTGTGGTTGCGCGAGGCCGGCGTGGCCCGCGAGACCATCGGCTATGCGAGCCTGATCGGCCTGGCCTATGCCTTTAAATGGGTCTGGTCGCCGCTGCTCGACCAATGGCGCCTGCCGCTGCTCGGCAAACTCGGACGTCGTCGCTCCTGGCTGGTACTTGCCCAAACGCTGGTGATCCTCGGGTTGATCGGCATGGGTTTCTGCGACCCACAGAAACACCTGTCCTGGCTGATCGCTATTGCCGTCATTGTTGCTTTCGCTTCGGCCACCCAAGACATCGCGGTAGACGCTTATCGCCTGGAAATTGCCGATGACAGCCGCCAGGCCGCTCTGGCCGCCAGCTACATGTCCGGTTATCGCATCGCCGCCCTGCTGGCCACGGCCGGTGCGTTGTTCTTTGCCGAAGGCTTCGGTTCGACCGGCTTCAACTATAAGCACTCGGCTTGGACCGGCACTTATGTGCTGTTCGGCGTGCTGATGATCCCGGCACTGCTGACCACCTTCTTCATGCGTGAACCCGATGTGCCACTGCGCACCCAGTTGCAGGCCGGCCGCTACAGCTTCGCGCACCAATTGATCTCGGTGTTCGTGCTGATCGTACTGCTGGTGTCGGTCCCCGCGATGTTCACCCAGCTGTACAACACGGATTTCGCCAGTGTGCTGTTCCACGGCGTGAGCCTGTGGGAGCTGCTGATGGAAGACCGCGCCTTCCTGCGCGCCATCCTGTACATCATCCTCACGACCCTGTGCCTCTCAGCCATGGGCCGGCGTGGCTTGGCGCCGGTGCTGACGCCGATCAATGATTTTATCCTGCGCTACCGCTGGCAGGCGCTGCTGCTGCTCGGGCTGATTGCGACCTATCGCATGTCCGATACGGTGATGGGCGTGATGGCCAACGTGTTCTACATCGACCAGGGCTTTACCAAGGACCAGATTGCGGGGGTCAGCAAGATCTTCGGCCTGATCATGACCCTGCTCGGCGCCGGTATGGGCGGCCTGCTGATTGTGCGGTTCGGTATCCTGCCGATCCTGTTCATCGGCGGCGTATGCTCGGCGGCGACCAACCTGTTGTTCGTGATGCTCGCCGACATGGGCCCGGACCTGCAGATGCTGATTTTCACGATTTCCCTGGATAACTTCAGCTCGGGCCTGGCCACTTCGGCGTTTGTCGCCTACCTGTCGAGCCTGACCAACCTCAAGTTCTCTGCCACCCAATATGCGTTGCTCAGCTCCATCATGCTGCTGCTGCCGCGTCTGATTGGTGGCTATTCGGGCGTGATGGTCGAGAAGTTCGGTTACCACAACTTCTTCATCATCACCTGCCTGCTGGGTGTGCCGACGCTGTTCCTGATTGCCTTGCACTGGTTTCAGGAAAGTCGGCGGGCTCGTTTGAGCCCTTCACAGGAAGACTGACACCGCTCGGTCACTGCGGGAGCGAGCGCGCTCCCACATCCCCCTCTGCATTCTGATACCTGTACTCCAGCAGTTTGCGCCCGTACAATCCCAAGTCATTTCAAGTCCAAGCAACCGACAACGGCCTACCATGCGTACCAGTCAATATTTGCTCGCCACACAGAAAGAAACGCCTTCCGACGCGGTCGTGATCAGCCATCAGCTGATGCTGCGCGCGGGCATGATCCGCAAACTGGCCTCCGGCCTGTACACCTGGCTGCCCATGGGCTTGAAGGTGATGCGCAAGGTCGAAGCGATCGTTCGCGAAGAAATGAACGCCGCCGGCTCTCTGGAAGTGTTGATGCCAAGTACCCAACCGGCTGAGTTGTGGCAGGAATCCGGGCGCTGGGAAGAGTACGGCCCTGAGTTGTTGCGCTTCAAGGACCGTCACGGCCGTGATTTCTGCGCCGGCCCGACCCACGAAGAAGTCATCACCGACCTGATGCGCAACGAGCTGAGCAGCTACAAACAGCTGCCGCTGAACCTGTATCAGATCCAGACCAAATTCCGTGACGAAATCCGCCCACGCTTCGGCTTGATGCGTGGCCGCGAATTCATCATGAAGGACGCCTATTCGTTCCACGCAGACCAAGCGTCGCTGCAGGTCACCTACGACCGCATGCACACCGCCTACTGCAACGTGTTTACCCGCCTGGGCCTGAAATTCCGCCCGGTTGAAGCAGACAACGGCTCCATCGGTGGCGCCGGCTCCCACGAGTTCCATGTACTGGCCGAGTCCGGCGAAGACGACATCGTGTTCAGCAACGGCTCCGACTACGCGGCGAACATCGAAAAAGCCGAAGCCGTACCGCGCGAAACGTCCCGCCCTGCGCCAAGCGAAGAGCTGCGCCTGGTCGATACGCCAGAAACCAAGACCATCGCGGCCCTGGTGGAAAAATTCAATCTGCCGATTGAAAAGACCATCAAGACCCTGATCGTGCGCGCCGAAGAAGAAGGCAAGCTGATCGCCCTGGTCATTCGTGGCGACCACGAGCTCAACGAAATCAAGGCAGCCCAGCAGCCAGGCGTTGCCAGCCCGCTGGTGATGGCCACCGACGCTGAGCTGCGTGACGCCATCGGCGCCGGTGCCGGCTCCCTGGGCCCGCTGAACCTGCCGCTGCCGATCATCATCGACCGCTCGGTCGAGCTGATGAGCGACTTCGGTATCGGCGCGAACATCGACGACAAGCATTACTTCGGCGTGAACTGGGAGCGTGACCTGCCGGTGCCGACCGTGGCCGACCTGCGTAACGTGGTAGCCGGTGACCCAAGCCCGGATGGCAAGGGCACCCTGGAAATCAAGCGCGGCATTGAAGTCGGGCACATCTTCCAGCTGGGCAACAAGTACAGCAAGGCGATGAAGTGCGAAGTGCTGGGCGAGAACGGCAAGCCGATCACCCTGGAAATGGGGTGCTACGGCATTGGCGTGTCCCGTGTGGTTGCCGCTGCGATCGAGCAGAACAACGACGAGAAAGGCATCATCTGGAGCGACGCCCTGGCACCGTTCCAGGTTGCCCTGGTACCGCTGCGCTATGAAACCGAGCAAGTACGCGAAGCCACCGACAAACTGTATGCCGAACTGACGGCCGCCGGTTTTGAAGTGTTGCTCGATGACCGGGACAAGAAAACCAGCCCGGGCATCAAGTTCGCCGACATGGAACTGATTGGCATCCCGCACCGGATCGTGGTCAGTGACCGCGGCCTGGCCGATGGCAATCTGGAATACAAGAGCCGGACCGAAGCCGAAGCCCAACCGTTGCCGGTGGCTGACGTGCTGTCTTTCCTTCAGGCGCGTATTCGTCGCTGAAAACCAGATCAAGAGAAGTCATGTTCAAGCGAAACACCAGAGCCCTGGGGGGCGCCGCCTTGTGCGGCGCCCTGCTGGTCAGCGGCTGCGCCAACCAGATGTCGCAACGCAGTGAGCACGAGGAGCGGGTCGAGCGTAAGTTGCTCGATCACAGCCTGCAAATCGATGTAGGCGAACCCAAAGTATTGGAACTTCCACAACGCCGGGTTCGCATTCACGAGCAAAAGACCTTCGAGGTCACCGAATTCGAAGTCACCCGCCGTTACGATCGCTACACCCCCTACCAACCCTGGCGCAAACTCTATGAGATGCCCCTGGGCGCGGTCGCCCTGGTGGCGGGCGCGGGCGCCAACGTGGCGAATATCTTCGCCCTTGGCAACTTGCCTACCAGCATGACGCGCGATTGGCTGACGTATGGCGTGGACGGCATCAACCCGTTCATGAACGTGCAATCCCATGGCCGTGCGCAACAGAACCTGGCCGGTATCGATGAGGTCCAGCGCGACAAGCGCACGGAGTATTCGAGCCTGCCCTGGAGCGAGCGTCCGGTACAGGTCACCGCCGGCAAGCAAACCCATGAGCTGACCACCGACCGCGACGGCGTATTGCGCCTGAACCTGTTGGACAGCCCCTTTGCCGAGCAGGACCTGAACCGCATCACCACCTTGAAGATCAGCGTGGAGGATGGCCAGGACGACGCGCATTCGGACTCCACCCTGGCGATCAGCAATACCTTGCGTGGCAAGTTGCTGGAAGCTCATGGCCTGATCTACGACGATCTGGAAGACGATGAAGTCAACCAGTGGGTGCACCGGGTCAAGCGCCTGTCGGAACTGGGCCTGGAAGAAGAAGCCAGCGAACTGGAACAAAGCCTGATCGAACTGACCCGCAACGATCCCGAGTTGCAGCAGGAGTTTCTGCAGGCGCTGACCAAGGATGCGGGGCGGCTTGTCGCAGATCCTGGGGCACGCTGAGATTCTGAAAACGCTATAGATCTAAATGTGGGAGCGGGCTTGCTCGCGAATGCGCAGTGTCAGTTGATACATTCATCACTGATACACCGTATTCGCGAGCAAGCCCGCTCCCACATTTGGTTTCCGGTTTCTACCAGGGAAATTGAAGCTGCTCGTTGCCGCTGCTCAGGTCCAGCAACCGCACCCCAATCCCCAACAACCGCACCGGCTTGCCGCCGCGATTGAACGCCTGGCTCAACAGCTGTTGATAACTTTCCAGGTCCCGCCCTGCCCCGGCCTGCTCCAGCGTGGTCTGGGTAAAGTCATGAAACTTCACTTTGACGAACGGCTTGCCCGCGCGGTAACTGCTGTCGATGCGCGCCATGCGCCCGGCCAGGGTTTCCATCAGCTCGGGAAGTTTCGCCAAACAACTTGAGAGATCCGGCAGATCTACATCGTAGGTATTTTCCACACTGATGGATTGCCGGCGGCTGTCGTTCTGCACCACGCGGTCATCAATCCCACGGGCCAGGCTCCAAAGCCGCTCGCCAAAGCTGCCGAATTCGCGCACCAGTGACAGCTTGTTCCACTCGCGTAATTGCAGGCAGTCTTCAATGCCCAGGCGCGCCAGCTTATCGGCCGTGACTTTGCCGACGCCGTGCAATTTGTTCACCGGCAACTGGGAGACAAAGTCTTCGATCTGATCCGGCGTAATCACAAACAGGCCGTTGGGCTTTTTCCAGTCGCTGGCGATCTTGGCTAAAAACTTGTTGGGCGCAACGCCCGCAGACACGGTGATGTGCAACTGGTTGGAGACACGACGGCGAATATCCTGAGCGATACGTGTGGCGCTGCCGCCAAAATGCGGGCTGTCGGAGACATCAAGATAGGCTTCGTCCAGCGACAGTGGCTCGATCAGGTCGGTGTAATCACGAAAGATCGTCTGGATTTCCTTGGACGCTTCTTTATAAGCATCCATGCGCGGCTTGACGATGGTCAGGTCCGGGCACAGCTTCAAGGCGTGGCGCGACGACATGGCCGAGCGAACGCCATACGCCCGCGCCTCGTAGTTGCAGGTTGCGATCACCCCTCGTCTATCCGCCGAGCCGCCGACCGCCAGAGGCTTTTGTGCCAGGCTCGGGTCGTCGCGCATCTCGATGGCGGCGTAGAAGCAATCACAGTCGACGTGGATGATTTTGCGCTGCGTCATATAAACAGAAGGTGTAATCCAACGGATGGCCAGTATCGCACTCACCCCTGTATATAGCACCAGTAGTTTGAATCTTCCGCGCGAGCGGTAGGAAAACGTACAGATGAATTTATTTTTTCAATCGAAATCAGGCTACCGATAGAGCCGAAACCCTTGGCCACACTGGCCCGGAGGCATTTCCCCCCCTGCCTTGGAGAGCTAACCGATTGAACCACAAGCGCTTTTCTTCAATTCACGGGTTGACACGCCTGCGTTCCTCTGTAGAATGCCGACACACAGACGCGGGATGGAGCAGTCTGGTAGCTCGTCGGGCTCATAACCCGAAGGTCGTCGGTTCAAATCCGGCTCCCGCAACCAAACATCAAAAAAGGCTACTCGAAAGAGTGGCCTTTTTTGTGCGCCTCTGTTTTACCCATGTATGAAAATTGTAAGACAAAAAACTCTTTCTCCATCGCGCACTTACCGCGCATGAGCAACACGCTGCGGTTATTTCACACTTATTTGACCCATCGGCCGATTAACGGTTGACACCCCGCCGCTGGGCTGTAGAATGCCGGCCACAGACGCGGGATGGAGCAGTCTGGTAGCTCGTCGGGCTCATAACCCGAAGGTCGTCGGTTCAAATCCGGCTCCCGCAACCAAACATCAAGAAAGGCCACTCGAAAGAGTGGCCTTTTTTGTATCCGGTTAAAAAGTTCTTCTGAAACAATGGCATGGCATCTTTCATGAAACCGGATACGGTTTGCAGAGTCCATGTCACTGCAAGCTATGCTCAGTACTCAAGCACGACCCTCTACGACCAATGGCCGCATTCGCCCCACCCGGCGATAAGCGTTAATATTTGTAATTATTTTGTCCATAGGGATTGGTAACTTGGCTGGATACCCCCATCCTGTCGCGCACAATCCACGAGGTGATTGATGCGCGCCAACTCGTCTGAACCACAAGACACCGTCACAGCGGAACAACCGATTACTCCCACCCGTTTGCGTTGGCTGGATCTGTTGAGCAAATACCGTCAACCCATCGGGCTGGCCGTCACTCTATTGCTGTTCGCAATTGCCCTGATCGCCTGCCGACACCTGCTGTTGGAACTGGACCTGTACGCACTCCACGACTCGATCCTGGAGGTGCCCAAGCCGGCACTGCTGGGCGCGTTTGCGGCGGCGGTCGCCGGTTTCATCATTCTGTTGGGTTATGAGTTTTCCGGCGCCCGTTATGCCGGGGTGCAACTGCCTGCCAAGACCTTGGCCCTGGGTGGTTTCACCGCCTTTGCGATTGGCAATGCCATAGGCCTGTCGATGCTTTCCGGCGGCTCGGTGCGTTACCGCTTATATGCACGCCATGGCATCGGGGCATCGGAAGTTGCCCACATGACCGTATTCGCCAGTCTGGCCCTGGGCACTGCCCTGCCGCCGCTGGCCGCACTGGCCACGCTGAGTAACTTGCCGGCGGCGTCCACCTACCTGCATTTGTCGCAAGGTTTGCTCGGCAGCATTGCTGGCGCGGTCCTGCTGTTGTCGGTCGCACTGTGCATCGGCATTTATCGTCGCCGCCTGCCGGAACAACCTTACCCGGACAACCTGCTGGTCAAGGCGGGGCGCCGCACGCTGCGCCTGCCGGGCCGGCGCCTGACCTTCCTGCAGTTGATCATCACCGCACTCGACGTGGCAGCTGCCGCCACGGTCCTCTATATGTTGCTGCCGGAAGCACCGCCGTTCGGTCCCTTCCTGCTGGTGTATCTGTTGGCCCTGGCCGCCGGCGTACTCAGCCATGTGCCGGGCGGTGTGGGTGTATTCGAAGCGATTCTGCTCGCCGCCTTCGCCGACAAGCTCGGTGCCGCGCCATTGGCCGCCGCCCTGTTGCTGTACCGGATGATCTACGTGGTCCTGCCGCTGCTGATCGCCTGCGTGTTCCTGCTGGTCAACGAAGCTCAGCGCCTGTTCCAGACCCAGCAGAGCCTGCGGGTTGCATCCGGCCTGGCCGCGCCCGTGCTGGCCGTACTGGTTTTTTTGTCAGGCGTGGTCCTGCTGTTTTCCGGCGCAACGCCGGAAATCGACACACGCCTGGAAAACATCGGCTTTCTGATTCCCCACCGCCTGATTGATGCCTCGCACTTTGGCGCCAGCCTGATCGGCGTGCTGTGCCTGTTGCTCGCCCAGGGCCTGCGTCGGCGTTTGTCGGCTGCGTGGATGCTGACCATGGTGCTGCTGCTGACCGGCGCCCTGCTCTCGCTGCTCAAAGGCTTTGACTGGGAAGAAGCCAGCCTGATGATCATGACGGCGGTGCTGCTGGCGATCTTCCGTCGCTCGTTCTACCGCGCGAGCCGCCTCACCGAGTTGCCGTTCTCGCCGTTGTACCTGGTGGCCAGCGTTTGCGTGCTGGGCGCCTCGATCTGGCTGCTGCTGTTTGCCTATCAAGACGTGCCGTACAGCCATCAACTGTGGTGGCAGTTCACCCTGGATGCCAACGCCCCTCGCGGCCTGCGCTCATTGCTCGGTGCGGCAGTGTTGCTAGTGATCGTCTCGTTGACCTGGCTGCTGCGCACTGCGCGACCAGTGATCCACCTGCCGACACCCGACGAACTGGCGCGCGCCAGCAAGATTCTGATGGCCTCGTCCCAACCCGACGGCGGCCTGGCGCTGACCGGCGACAAGGCGCTGCTGTTCCACCCTAACGACGAAGCCTTCCTGATGTACGCCCGCCGTGGGCGCAGCCTGGTGGCCTTGTATGACCCGATCGGCCCGACGCAACCCCGCGCCGAGATGATCTGGCAGTTCCGCGACCTGTGCGACATCCATCACGCCCGCCCGGTGTTCTACCAGGTCCGCGCCGAGAACCTGCCGTACTACATGGATATCGGCCTCACCGCGATCAAGCTGGGCGAAGAAGCCCGCGTCGACCTGAAACGCTTTGACCTGGAAGCCAAGGGCAAAGAGATGAAGGATTTGCGCTACACCTGGAACCGCGGCACCCGGGACGGCTTGTCCCTGGAGATCTGCGAACCGGGCCAGGCGCCGATGGATGAACTCAAAGTCATCTCGGATGCCTGGCTGACCGGCAAGAACGTCCGGGAAAAAGGCTTTTCCCTGGGCCGTTTCAGCGACGACTACCTCAAGCACTTTCGCATCGCGATCATTCGCTTCGAAGGGCGCCCGGTGGCCTTCGCCAACCTGCTCGAGACCTACAACCATGACCTGGCCAGTCTCGACCTGATGCGTGCGCACCCGGACGCACCGAAGCTGACCATGGAGTTTATGATGGTCGGCCTGATTCAACATTATAAGAACCACGACTACGCCCGCTTCAGCCTCGGCATGGTGCCGTTGTCGGGCCTGCAACCACGCCGTGGCGCCCCGCTGACCCAACGCCTGGGCTCAATGGTGTTCCGCCGTGGCGAGCAACTGTATAACTTCCAAGGTTTGCGCCGCTTCAAAGACAAGTTCCAGCCTGACTGGGAACCCCGTTACATGGCCGTGCCCGCAGGACTTGATCCGCTGGTGGCACTGGCCGATACCGCCGCCCTGATTGCGGGCGGCTTGACTGGATTGGTGAAACGCTGATGATTCGACGCTCCTGGCGGTATGTATTGGCCTTTGTAGTGCTGCTCGCCCTGATCGCAGGCGGCGGCTTTTGGTTCTGGAACCGCCCTGCTCCGCAACCGACCCTGGAACAACTGCCACAGGCTGATGGCACGGTCATGACTCGCGTGACCCCCCACGGCTCGGCAAAAGCCCGTGTGGCGGTCGCGGTGATGGCCGATGAAACCCTGACCGACAGCCAGCTGATTGCCCTGAGCCAAGGCGGTGCTGCACAAATCGTTCAAGTGATCCTGCCCAAGGATGACTGCAAGTTGCAGGAACAAGCCCTGCAGAGCGCCCTGAGCCAGCTTAAAGGCCCGGCGACCCTGGTCAGCGGCATCGGCCCTGGCGCTGCGCTCGCCTGGCGTTGGTTGGCCGCACAGAACGATGACAAAGCCAACGCCATCTCCGTCGGCTTCACCCTGGTACAGGAAACTTGCAAGGACCCGCTGCCGAAGACCTCCGCCCATGGCAACTGGCTGGTGGCCTGGAACGACAACCCCGACGATGAAAGCGCCAGTTTCGTGCGCGACACCCCGCGCGCAACCACCAGCATCAGCGACTACGACATTCACTACCCGCAAGTGCTGAACAACGAACTGCGCAAGCAGTTGGTCGGTTCGGACAACGGCGGCCTGGCGATTCCCGTGGTCGAAGTCCCGGCTGGCCAAGCCAAGGACACCGTCACCCTGTTCCTCTCCGGTGACGGTGGCTGGCGTGACCTGGACCGCGACGTGGCGGGTGAAATGGCCAAGATCGGCTACCCGGTGGTCGGCATCGACACACTGCGCTACTACTGGCAGCACAAGACCCCGGAACAAAGCGCCAAGGACCTCACCGAGCTGATGCAGCATTACCGGCAGAAGTGGGGCACCAAGCGTTTCGTACTGACCGGCTACTCGTTCGGCGCCGACGTACTGCCCGCCATCTACAACCGCATGCCGGAGAACGAACAGCAGCGTGTCGACGCAATCATCCTGCTCGCCTTCGCACGCACCGGCAGCTTTGAAATCGAAGTGGAAGGCTGGTTGGGCAACGCCGGCAAAGAGGCCGCTACCGGCCCGGAAATGGCCAAGCTGCCGGCTGACAAAGTGGTGTGCATCTACGGTGCCGAAGAAGTCAACGAGAGTGGCTGCACCGACAAGACCGCGGTGGGCGAAGCGGTGAAGCTGCCGGGCGGTCATCACTTTGATGAGAACTACCCGGCACTGGCCCAGCGTTTGGTGGACATCATCGTCAAGCACCAGGCCAAGGATAAAGCCGAGTAATCCCGCGCTGTACGCGGATCAACCCTGTGGGAGCGGGCTTGCGCGCGAAAGCGGTGGATCAGTCACAACACCTTTGACTGACACGCCGTATTCGCGAGCAAACCCGCTCCCACATTGGTTTATGGCGTTGGTAAAAACTAGCGCGGCTCGATATGCGCAATCATCAGTTGCACGGTTTCCTGACCACGGAATTCGTTCACGTCCAGTTTGTAGGCCAATTCCACCCACCGCACCGTCGGGTTAGGCCAGACGTCTCGGTCCACGCCAAACGCAATGCCATCGAGCTTCACTGACCCGCACTCGCTCTTGAGCACCACTTTGAGGTGCCGCTCGCCTACCACGCGCTGTTCTACCAGCTGAAACACGCCGTGAAACAGCGGCTCAGGAAAGTGCTGGCCCCATGGCCCGGCATGCCGCAATGCACGCGCCAGTTCGAGGTGAAACTCTTCAACCGCCAAAGTACCGTCGGACAACAGCCGCCCGGTGAGGTCTTCTTCGCGCAGTTGCCGACGCACTTCAGCGTCAAACGCCTCGGCAAACAGCGGGAAATTCGCCTCGGGCAACGTCAAGCCGGCGGCCATCGCATGGCCGCCGTATTTGGTGATGAGGTTGGGATGCTGGCTCGCGACGACCGCCAGCGCATCGCGGATGTGAAAACCCTGCACAGAGCGCCCTGAGCCCTTGAGCAGGCCATCACCGGCGTCGGCGAAGGCGATGGTCGGGCGGAAATACCGCTCTTTCATGCGCGACGCCAAAATGCCGATGACGCCCTGGTGCCATTCCGGGTCGAACAGGCACAAACCGTAGGGCATCGATTCCACCGGCAAGTCCTTGAGCTGGGCGAGCGCCTCACGCTGCATGCCCTGCTCGATGGATTTGCGGTCCTGGTTCATGCCATCCAGTTGCGCCGCCATTTCCCGTGCCGCGGCGAAGTCGCGGGTGAGCAGGCATTCGATGCCCAGGCTCATATCATCCAGGCGCCCGGCGGCATTCAGCCGTGGCCCGAGGATAAAACCAAGGTCAGTCGAGGTGATGCGGGCATGGTCGCGCTTGGCGACCTCAAGGATCGCCTTGATCCCCGGCCGGGCGCGACCGGCGCGAATCCGCTCCAGCCCCTGATGGACCAGGATGCGGTTGTTGGCGTCCAGCGGCACCACGTCGGCGACGCTGCCCAGGGCGACCAGGTCGAGCAACTCACCGATGTTCGGCTGCGGCGTGTTGTCGTACCAGCCCAGGCTGCGTAAACGCGCGCGCAAGGCCATCAACACATAAAATATTACGCCGACGCCTGCCAGCGCCTTGCTCGGGAACTCACAGCCGGGCTGGTTCGGGTTGACGATCGCATCCGCCGCCGGCAATTCATCGCCGGGCAAGTGGTGGTCAGTCACCAACACCTTCAACCCCGCCGCCTTGGCCGCCGCCACGCCTTCGACACTGGAGATGCCGTTATCCACGGTAATCAGCAACTGGGGCGTGCGCTGCAGCGCCACCGCGACGATTTCCGGGGTCAGGCCATAACCGTATTCAAAGCGGTTGGGGACCAGGTAGTCGACATGCGCCGCACCGAGCAAACGCAGGCCCAGGGTGCCCACGGTGCTGGCCGTCGCGCCGTCGGCGTCGAAGTCACCGACGATCAGGATGCGCTGGCGCTGCTCCAGGGCGGTCACCAGCAGGTCCACCGCCGCGTCGATGCCCTTGAGCTGCTGGTAGGGAATCAACCGCGCCAGGCTCTTGTCCAGTTCGGCTTCCGACTGCACCCCGCGCGCGGCGTAGAGACGGGTCAACAGCGGTGGCAATTCACCGAGAAACGGCAGGACAGCAGGCAACGGGCGAGGATCAATACGCATGGGGTGACGGAAGCTTCTCTTCTGGTACAACGGTTAAACACAGGTATTAACAACGAGAGCGATCAACGGTGAGCGCTGGTTTACCGGCGATGCCGCCACCTTGCCAAATCAGTTACGCAGCGCGGATGCTTTCGCGAGCAAGCCAGCACCCAGACGTTTTAACCGCGCTCACCGACCAACCATTCCAACTGCACTTCATGCTGGCCACGATCATCGGTCACGAAGATCGTGCCTTCGCTGATCATCACGTCCCACTTGATAACGCGCGGCATGTCCTTGGCCAGGGTCTCGAGGACTTCCTGAGGCACCGCGGCGATGTGTACGTTCTTCAGGTTTTTGGCCACCGGCACCACTTTGCCTTCCCACACACGCAGGCTGCCATAGGCCAGCAAGCTGGTGCGTTCGGTACGGCGCGAACACCAGGTGAGACGGTCGGCGTCAGGCTGGCCGACCTCAATCCAGTGAAGAACACGGTCATCCAGGCTTTTTTCCCACAGGGCTGGCTCGTCTACATCTGACAGACCACGGCCGAACGACAATTGCTCGTTGTACCAAAGGGCGTAGGCCAGCAGGCGCACGGTCATGCGTTCTTCGGTTTCCGAAGGATGGCGGGCGATGGTCTGTTTGACGCTCTCATACACCGAACGATCAAGGTCGGTGAGGTTGAGTTCGAATTTGTAGGTCGTGGACGGCTGGGCCATGAACGGGCTTCTAAAGACAGGGAAAGGCGGCCAGTCTAACCGATGGTGCAGCCATTCAACGAATACTGCGGTGCATCATCCTTATCCCTGGGCCGCTCGCCTATGTTAAAAGGCATCACACCACCGTTTAACGCTGGATAAGGATCCTCATGACGTTTAATGCCAAACCGCTGGCCGGTCTGAAAGTCATCGAACTGGGCACCTTGATTGCCGGCCCGTTTGCGTCTCGCATCTGCGCCGAATTCGGTGCCGAGGTGATCAAGGTCGAATCCCCGGACGGCGGCGACCCGCTGCGCAAATGGCGCAAGCTGTATGAAGGCACCTCACTGTGGTGGTTCGTGCAGGCGCGCAACAAGCAGTCGCTGACCCTGAACCTCAAGCACCCGGAAGGTTTGGCCATCCTTAAACAGTTGCTGGCGGATGCCGACATCCTGATTGAGAATTTCCGCCCCGGGGTCCTGGAAAAACTCGGCCTGAGCTGGGAAACCCTGCACGCGCTGAACCCGAAATTGGTGATGGTGCGGCTCTCGGGTTTTGGCCAGACCGGCCCGATGAAAGACCAGCCGGGGTTCGGCGCGGTGGGCGAATCCATGGGCGGCTTGCGCTATATCACCGGTTTCGAAGACCGCCCGCCGGTACGCACGGGGATCTCCATCGGCGACTCGATTGCGGCTTTGTGGGCCGTCATCGGTGCGCTGATGGCGCTGCGTCATCGCGAAGTCAACGGTGGGCTCGGCCAAGTCGTGGATGTGGCGCTGTACGAAGCCATCTTCGCGATGATGGAAAGCATGATTCCGGAATTTGACGTGTTCGGGTTTATTCGCGAGCGCACCGGCAACATCATGCCTGGCATTACGCCGTCATCAATTCATACCACCGCCGACGGCAAGCATGTGCAGATTGGCGCCAATGGCGATGCAATCTTCAAGCGCTTCATGAGCGCCATCGGCCGCGACGATCTGGCCAATGACCCACAGCTGGCGAGCAATGACGGACGCGATAACCGTCGTGATGAGCTGTACGGCGTGATTGATCGCTGGGTCAATTCGCTGCCGTTGGACCGCGTGGTTGAGCAATTGAACAAGGCCGAGGTGCCCGCCAGCCGTATCTACAGCGCCGAAGACATGCTGGGCGACCCGCAGTTTCTGGCGCGGGAAATGTTTCTCGACGCTCAGTTGCCCGGCGGCAAGGGCTTCAAGATGCCGGGGATCGTGCCCAAGCTGTCGCACACACCGGGGAGCTGTGAGTGGGTCGGGCCGCAGTTGGGCGAACACAACAGTACCGTCCTCAATGAACTGGGTTACGACGCCGCAGCCATCACCCGTTTACGTGAGGTTGGCGCGATCTGATGGCTCGCCCGTACCCGTGCCGGTTTATTCGTCTGTGCCTGATGAGCGTGTTGCTCGGCGTGTGGCCGCTCGCGGCGCATGCCGAGGACACGCTGATCTGGCTGTTGCGCGACCTGCCGCCCATCACCATCTTTGAAGGGCCTCAGAAAGGTCAGGGAATACTGGATGAGTTGCTGCCGGTACTCGCCAAAAAACTGCCGCAGTATCGCCACACGGTGATGCACGTGAACCGCGCTCGCGGCATTCAAATGCTGCGCTCGCCGTCCCTGACCTGCGATCCCGCACTGCTGTGGACGCCGGAACGCGCGAAGTACGTGGTATTTTCGGCCCAGGCATTCGTCTCGGTCAGCAACGGGGTGACGATCCAACGCAGCCAGCAGGAAGCCATGGCACCCTTCATTGCCGAGGGCCAATTTGATCTGCAAGCCTTTCTCGAATCCCCTAAAGCGCGCATTGGCGCTACCGCCGAACGCAGCTACGGCCCGACCATCGACGAACAGCTCAAGCACGCCGCGCCCCACACCCTGGCATTGCATTATGGCAACGACGCCCTTGGCAGCCTGTTGCAAATGCAGCGCCTTGGGCGGCTGGAGGCGGTGCTGGGTTACCCGCCGGAAATCCGCTATCACGCCCGGCAACAGGGGATTGCTGCCCACGACCTGATGTTCTATCCCATCAAGGGTTCAGCGCGTTATCAGCGCACGCACATCGGTTGTTCGGATACGCCACAAGGCCGTCAGGCCATACAGCTAATCAATCAGGCGATACGGGATATCCCACAGGAGCAGCTGCAGCAATCCTACGCATCATGGCTGGACCCGGTGATGCGCGCGCAGTATTTGTTGGACAACCCGAGTTTTTTCCACGACACCCCTGAGCCCTGACAAATCGCAGGCAAAAGAAACCCCGAGCAGTGGGGAGACAACTCGGGGTTAAACGTGGCCTACAAAGACCAGTACAGCAAGCCACAAACACCGGAGCACAATGTTTGCTCTTGCTGTTATGAAATCTGACCGGGCATGCCGTAGGAAGTTTCCATCATTAAACAATTCTTCATGCGAGGGCGCCGCCACGGGTTTGGGCTGCATTGCGCAATGCTGCAATAACCGAGGGTTCCAACCGCCCTTCAGCGATTTTCAGATCGCGTAGTAAACAATCCACCACATCCACCAGTGCACGCTTATCAGTCAATTGCGCCCGATCAACTTCACGCTCGACGACAATAGCGCCAGCAGGGTTCTTCACGGTCACCAGACACTCGCCCTGAAGGCCCGAGGTGGTCAATGTAACCTGATAAGGGCTCAGTGCTTCTTCGAGCAATAGGCTGATACTTTCCATCTCGATCACCACTCAATCATTCGAATAAGGTTCGAAAAACAAAAATGTCATTAAGGTGCTGACATTCAAGTGACCCGTGCTCAAAGCAGAAAGTTCGACCTTTTGTGTCGACTCCTGCACGAGTCAAGCGAGCATGCACGGCAAAGATGACAGAGAGAAAACACCCACCCACAGGCTGGCCCCTCTGGAATATCCTCGGAGCCTGCCTTGCAGGCCCGGTTTGAACAGCCACGGCGCGCCGTGCTGGTCGTGCGCCAACCAGGCTCAGGTCATCGGCACTGGTGCCTGGGTAGCGCAGCGATTGAATGCCCTTGAATGTGTCGGTTGAGCGCCCGCGCACGTGGGCTCGCCAGAATGAAAAAGCCCGTCACAAAGACGGGCTTGACCTACCGCGCAGCACCCTGTGGATCAGAGCGGCTTACCGCGGTTGCCGTGCTGGCTGACAAACGCCTGCATGGCGTTCAGATCGTTCGGCAACACCGTGCAGCGCTCTTCACGCTCGAACAGGTCAGCCAGATGCTCTGGCAACTCCAGCGCTTTGCCAACACCGGCCTTCTCCACCGCTTCCGGGAATTTGACCGGGTGAGCAGTGCCCAGAATCACCATTGGGATGTCCAGGCTGCGACGGCATTCGCGTGCGGCCTTCACACCGATGGCGGTGTGTGGGTCGAGCAGTTCGCCGGTCTGGGCGTAGACCTCAGCGATGGTTTCACAGGTCTGTGCATCGTCCACGGCCAGGGAGTCGAACAGCTTGCGGGTTTCGGTCCAGCGTTCTTGCTCGACGCTGAAACCACCACCTTGCTTGAAGCTGTTCATCAGCTCGGCAAGGGCTGCGCCATTGCGACCGTGCATGTCGAACAGCAGGCGTTCGAAGTTCGACGACACCATGATGTCCATGGACGGCGACAGTGTCGCGTGCAGGGTTTCCTTGACGTACTGGTTGCCGCTCATGAAGCGGTGCAGGATGTCGTTGCGGTTGGTGGCGACGATCAACTGGTTGATCGGCAGGCCCATGTTGCGCGCCAGGTAACCGGCAAAGATGTCGCCGAAGTTGCCGGTCGGCACCGAGAACGACACCGAGCGCGCCGGGCCGCCCAACTGCAGGGACGCGTGGAAGTAGTAAACGATCTGGGCCATGATCCGTGCCCAGTTGATCGAGTTCACCGCCACCAGGCGCGTACCTTTGAGGAAGCTCTGGTCAGCGAAGCTGTTCTTGACCATTTCCTGGCAGTCATCGAAGTTGCCTTCGATGGCGATGTTGTGGATGTTTTCACCGAAAATGGTCGTCATCTGGCGACGCTGCACTTCCGACACGCGCTTGTGCGGGTGCAGGATGAAGATGTCGACGTTTTCGCAGTGCTTGCAACCTTCGATGGCGGCCGAACCGGTATCACCGGACGTAGCACCGATGATCACCACACGCTCGCCACGTTTTTCCAGCACGTAATCGAGCAGGCGACCCAGCAATTGCAGGGCGAAGTCCTTGAACGCCAGGGTCGGACCGTGGAACAGCTCCAGCACCCATTCGTTGCCGTTCAGCTGACGCAGAGGCGCAATGGCGCTGTGGGAAAACACGCCGTACGTCTCTTCCAGAATCTTTTTGAAATCCGCATCCGGAATGCTGCCGGTGACGAACGGGCGCATCACCCGGAACGCCAGCTCGTGGTACGGCAGGCCCGCCCAGGAGGCGATTTCTTCCTGAGTAAAACGTGGCAGGTTTTCCGGCACGTACAGGCCGCCGTCAGTGGCAAGGCCTGCCAGCAAAACGTCTTCGAAATTCAGGGCCGGTGCCTGGCCGCGGGTGCTGATATAACGCATGACTGGCTCCTCTAAAACATTCTCGAACAGAGGCCGCCGAACACACGGGGCCCCTGGATCAAATCGGTTAGTTCAAGTGTTCGACGCGAATCCGCACCACCGGGCCCACCACGCCTTGCAGGGCTTCGAGGGCGGCGATGGCATCGTTCATGCGTTGTTCGAGCACGCGGTGGGTCAACAGGATCATCGGCACCTGGCCGTTTTGCTCCTCGACTTCCTTCTGCATGATCGACTCGATATTGATGCCGCGCTCCGACAGGATGCTGGCAACCTGGGCCAACACGCCTGGATGATCCTGAGCCTGGATGCGCAGGTAGTAGGCGCTCTCGCAGGCTTCAATCGGCAGGATCGGGTGGGCCGACAGCGAGTCCGGCTGGAAGGCCAGGTGCGGCACACGGTTTTCCGGGTCGCTGGTCATGGCGCGAACCACGTCCACCAGGTCGGCGATCACCGACGAAGCGGTTGGCTCCATACCGGCCCCGGCGCCGTAGAACAGCGTGGAGCCGGCAGCATCACCGTTGACCATCACGGCGTTCATCACGCCGTTGACGTTGGCGATCAGGCGGTCGGCCGGGATCAACGTCGGGTGCACACGCAACTCGATACCGGCCGGAGTGCTACGCGCCACACCGAGATGCTTGATGCGGTAGCCGAGGGCTTCGGCGTAGTTCACGTCGGCAGTGGTCAGCTGGGTGATGCCTTCGGTGTAGGCCTTGTCGAACTGCAGCGGAATACCAAAGGCGATGGAGGCCAGGATGGTCAGCTTGTGCGCCGCGTCGATACCTTCCACGTCAAACGTCGGGTCGGCTTCGGCGTAACCCAGCGCCTGGGCTTCGGCCAACACGTCTTCGAAGGTACGGCCCTTCTCGCGCATTTCGGTGAGGATGAAGTTGCCGGTGCCGTTGATGATGCCGGCCACCCAGTTGATACGGTTGGCGGACAGGCCTTCACGGATCGCCTTGATCACCGGGATGCCACCGGCCACAGCCGCTTCGAACGCAACAATCACGCCCTTTTCGCGCGCCTTGGCGAAGATCTCGTTACCGTGCACGGCGATCAGCGCCTTGTTGGCGGTGACCACGTGCTTGCCGTTCTCGATGGCCTTGAGCACCAGCGCACGGGCTACGGTGTAACCGCCAACCAGCTCGATGACGATATCGATTTCAGGGTTGGTGGCCACAGCGAAGACATCGTTGGTAATCGCAATACCGGTCGTTTGGAACTGAGGCTTTGGCGTACGCGTGGCAATTTGCGCCACTTCAATTCCACGCCCTGCACGGCGGGAAATTTCTTCAGCATTACGCTGAAGTACGTTCAAGGTGCCGCCACCGACGGTCCCTAACCCACAGATGCCTACTTTGACCGGTTTCACTGAAGAACTCCCCATGAAACGGCCGACTCAAGGTCGGCCGTGGTAAACAGCCGCACAACTGCGGCTCTCAATTAATGCCCCGTCGACTGTTCGACGGGGCATGATCGTCAAAGGCTCGACGATGACTGCTTACTTCGCACCCAGCGCCAGTTTGGCAACTTGTGGCGCAGGCTGGTAGCCCGGAATGACCTGGCCATCAGCCAAAACGATGGCCGGTGTACCGTTCACACCAATCGACTGGCCCAGGGCGAACTGCTTGGAAACCGGGTTGGCGCATTTGGCCGATTTGATTTCCTTGCCATCGACCATTTTGTCCATGGCCGCTTTCTTATCGGCCGAGCACCATACGGCTTGCAGCTGTTCGTCACCCGGCGAGCCCAGGCCCTGGCGCGGGAACGCGACGTAGCGCACTTCGATCCCCATTTTGTTCAGCGCAGGCACTTCGGCGTGCAGCTTGTGGCAGTACGGGCAGGTGGTATCGGTGAACACCGTGATATGAGTCTTGGTCTCGCCGATGGCTGGGTAAACCACGGTTTCAGCCACTGGAATACCGTTGATCAACTTGGACACGCCCAGGCGTTCGGCTTTCTCGGTCAGGTTGACCGGCTTGCCGTCTTTCAACTGGAACAGGTAGCCCTGGACGATGTACTGGCCATCGGCACTGGCGTACAGCACACGGCTGCCTTTGAGCTTGACCTCATACAGCCCGGCCATCGGGCTGGCACTGATGCTTTCAATCGGCGTGTCGAGTTGCAGGTTGGCCAAGCTCTTGCGAATAGTCTGCTCGGCAGCGTCATCGGCGACAACAAAGGTGGAAACCAACGCAATGGCTGCGGCGGCAATAATCTGGGTCAAGCGCATGGGAACTCCTGAAGGCAGATGCAGGGACGGGCGCATGAACACCGATCTGAAAACACGGGGCTGTCAATACGAGCCTGGGCGCCGTCCCCTTTGCGAACCGGCAAAGCCTACCACAGTTGGGCCGGGGGGCAGACTGCGGCAGGTAAATTGGGCCTTTTCCGACGTAATTTTATCCGCGAGGGTGATGCTTGGCGTGCATCTCCTGCAGACGTGCGCGCGCGACGTGGGTGTAAATCTGGGTGGTGGATAAATCACTGTGCCCCAGCAGCATTTGCACCACGCGCAAATCCGCACCGTGGTTGAGCAAATGGGTGGCAAACGCATGGCGCAACGTATGTGGCGAAAGTGTCTTGCCGATTCCGGCCACTTTGGCCTGGTGCTTGATACGGTGCCAGAAGGTCTGGCGGGTCATCTGCTCACCGCGCAGGCTGGGAAACAGCACGTCGCTGGGCCGCCCGCCGAGCAATTCGCCACGGGCATCACACATATAGCGCTCAACCCACACAATCGCCTCCTCGCCCATCGGCACCAGTCGCTCCTTGCTGCCTTTGCCCATGACGCGCAGCACGCCCTGACGCAAATTGACTTGCTCCAGGGTCAGGCTGATCAGCTCAGTCACCCGCAGGCCACAGGCGTAGAGCACTTCGAGCATGGCGCGGTCACGCTGGCCGATGGCTTCACTCAGGTCGGGCGCAGCAAGCAAGGCATCGACGTCAGCTTCCGACAGGGATTTGGGCAATGGCCTGCCGAGTTGCGGCATATCGATTTGCAGGGTCGGGTCGACTGCAATCAGCTTTTCCCGCAGCAGGTGGCGATAAAAGCCACGCACGCCCGATAGAAATCGCGCAGTGGAACGGGGTTTGTAGTTCTGCTCCAACCGCCAGGCCAGGTGATCGAGGATCAACTCACGTCCAGCATTGATCAGCTCGAGGTTTTTCTCCTGCAGCCAGCCGTTGAACAGGGCCAAATCACTGCGATAAGCCTGGCGGGTGTTGTCCGACAGGCCTTTTTCCAGCCACAGGGCGTCGAGGAAACGGTCGATCAGGGGATGGTCAATGGCGGGCATGGGCACTCAAGCAGCGCAGCACAGGGCTTTGCGCAAATTATTTAGTGAACTGTGACAACGGCCACTAGTCTTTCATAGCCCGCTATTTCAAGGAACAGGGAGCTTCAATGAGCGAACAACAGATTCTGCTGGCGTTTGGTGGCATTGGCGTGGCCGCGTTGGCCTGCCAATGGCTCGCATGGCGCCTGAAACTTCCCGCCATTCTTTTTCTGTTGGTCAGCGGAATCCTGGCAGGGCCGGTGCTGGGCTGGCTGAACCCTCAGGAAATGTTCGGTCCGTTGCTGATGCCATTGGTATCCCTGGCCGTGGCACTGATCCTGTTTGAAGGCAGCCTCACGCTGCACCTGTCGGAATGGAAGGAGATCGGCAGCGTCGTGCATCGCCTTGTCACGGTCGGCGCCCTGTCGACATGGGCCGTCATTACCCTGGCTACCCACTGGCTGCTGGGTTTTGACTGGATGCTCGCGCTGCTTTTCGGCACCTTGACCCTGGTGACTGGGCCTACCGTGATTGTGCCCATGTTACGTGTCGTGCGGCCAAAAGCCTCGATCGCCAATATCTTACGCTGGGAAGGCATTGTCATTGACCCGATTGGTGCGCTGCTCGCCGTGGTGGTCTACAGCTTTATCATCGCTCGCGCGTCAGGCGACGGTTTGAGTCACAGCCTGCTGACCTTTGGCGGCGTGATCCTGTGCGGCAGCCTGTTCGGAGTCGCCGGTGGTTGGGTGTTGGGGCAGATCATGCGCCGGCAATGGCTGCCGGAATACCTGCATAACCTGGCTACGCTGGCTGGCGTTCTGGGAATCTTTATCGCCTCTAACGAGGTGATGCATGAGTCCGGACTGCTGGCCGTGACGCTGATGGGCATGTGGATGGCCAATATGAAGGGCGTTGACGTACGTCACATCCTGCACTTCAAGGAAAATCTCAGCGTCCTGCTGATTTCCGGGTTATTCATTCTGCTGGCCGCGCGCCTGGACCTGAACGCCCTGATTGCCCTGGGGCCGTTCGTACTGATCCTGTTACTGATCATTCAGTTTATTGCGCGACCTTTGAACGTCGCCCTTTCGACCTTCGGGTCCGGCCTGAACTGGCGTGAACGTGCCCTGCTGTCTTGGATTGCACCACGCGGGATCGTGGCGGCAGCCGTGTCGGCGATTTTCGCCATTCGCCTGGATGAGGCCGGTCATGAAGGTGCACTGTTACTGGTGCCGCTGACATTCGCCGTGATTATCGGCACCGTCGTCCTGCAAAGCGCCACTGCCCGCCCGTTGGCACGCCTGCTGAAAGTCGCCGAGCCTGCGCCCAGCGGCTTCCTGATCGTCGGCGCGAACGGCCCGGCGCGGATCCTGGGCAAAGCCTTGCAACAACTGGGCAGCCGTGTGCTGCTGACCGACTCCAGCTGGGAAAACATCCGCGCCAGCCGAATGGAAGGGCTACCCACCTACTTCGGCAACCCGGCATCACAACATGCCGAATCGCATCTGGATCTGGTCGGCCTCGGGCATTTGCTGGCGCTCTCACCTTCAGGCGAACTGAACACCCTGGCCGCCATGCGTTTTCGCCACGATTTTGGGCATCGTCTGTTCGCCCTGGCCAGCAGCCAGGAAAGCCGTCGCACCGATAAACACCGGGCCAGCCACGAGCACCGTGGCCATTTGCTGGGCAGCCAACCCCTGAGTTACACCAAACTTGCCAGCCTGCTGGGCCAAGGCGCAGAGCTGTATAGCACCAACCTGACCGAAGGCTTCAGCTGGGAACAGTACCAGGCGCTCCATGGCGACCGCGCGACGCTGCTGTTTGCCCGCGATACCGGCGGCTGGGTACACGTGGTGACCCCGGACAGCAGCTTGAAGCCCGTGGCTGGCTGGACCTTGCTGGCCATGATTCAACCAGAAAACAACACAGCCGAATAAGTCAGTCGGCAAAACCCGGTAAGACCGGCACAGGGCGTTTGTCAGCATCAATTGCCACGAAACTGAACACGCCCTGGATCGCCTTTTCGCGGCCATCGGCACTCATGCTCTCGACGAACACTTCGACTTCGACCTTGAGGCTGGTGTTACCCACTTTGATTACGCGACCGATCAGTTCAACGATGGAGCCGGCTGGAATCGCATGATTGAAATCGATTCGATCAGTGGAAACCGTCACCAGCGGCAAGCGGCAAAAACGCGTGGCGGTGATGAACGACACTTCATCCATCCACGCCAGCGCTGTGCCGCCGAACAGGGTGTTGTGGTGGTTGGTGGTCGGCGGGAACACGGCCTTGGTCACGTGGGTCACGGACAGGTCGGTGCGACGCTGGATTTCTTCGAGGCGGGTGGTCATGGGGAAATACCGGCAAATTGACAAATTTCAGGCACAAAAAAGCAGCCCGTAGGCTGCTTTTTTCTGCATCGGGAAGCTGGACTTAAGCCAGTTTTTCCTTGATGCGAGCTGCTTTACCGGACAGGTCACGCAGGTAGTACAGCTTGGCTTTACGTACGTCACCGCGACGCTTAACGGCCATGCTGTCGATTTGCGGGCTGTAGGTCTGGAAAGTACGCTCTACGCCAACACCGTTGGAGATTTTACGAACAGTGAAAGCACTGTTCACACCACGGTTACGCTTGGCGATTACCACGCCTTCGAACGCTTGCAGACGCGAACGGTCGCCTTCCTTCACTTTCACCTGAACGACAATGGTGTCGCCCGGGGCAAAGGTAGGGATCTCTTTGGTCATCTGCTCTGCTTCGAGTGCAAGGATGATTTTGTTAGTCATGCTGTGCTCCTAAGGTAAGTCGTCGGACCTACCATCGATACGTTGTTAACTATCGTCCCGCGCGAGGATGTATTCCTCGAGCAGCTTCTTCTCTTCTCCAGAAAGCGAGCGGCTTTCCAGAAGATCGGCGCGTCGTTCATAGGTCCGACCAAGGGACTGCTGTAAACGCCAACGCCGGATGTGTGCGTGATTGCCACTTAGCAATACGTCGGGAACACGCTGATCCGCATACACCTCCGGTCGGGTGTAGTGCGGGCAATCCAGCAAACCATCCGTGAAGGAATCTTCCTCCGCGGAGTCCGCATGCCCTAAAGCTCCAGGCAGCAGTCGTGTAACCGCATCTATCAGGACCATCGCCGGCAGCTCGCCGCCAGACAGGACATAGTCCCCAATCGACCACTCTTCATCGACATGAGCGTCAATAAACCGCTCGTCAATGCCTTCATAGCGACCGGCAATCAGGATTAATGCTTCCTCATTCGCCAGTTCGCGAACCCCAGCCTGTTTCAGCTGACGGCCTTGAGGAGACAGGTAAATCACCTTCGCCCTCTCCCCGGCAGCGGCCTTGGCCTGAGCCAACGCGTCTTCCAGGGGCTTGATCTTCATCACCATGCCCGGGCCACCGCCAAATGGGCGATCGTCCACAGTGTGATGTCGATCCGTCGTGTAGTCTCGCGGGTTCCAACAGGTAAGCTGCAAGAGCCCCTGTTTCACCGCCCGACTGGTGATGCCGTACTCGCTGATGGCGGAAAACATCTCGGGAAACAAACTGATCACTTCAATGCGCAAATTAGCCACGCTTAGAAGTCCGCGTCCCATTCCACCTTCATCTCGCCCGCTGCCAGGTCGACGGCCAACACACATTGCTCGGTATACGGCAACAGGCGTTCGCGATCATCCAGGCTGCCAGCGCAAGGCTTGACCACCATTACATCATTGGCGCCGGTTTCCAGAAGATGATCGATTTTCCCGAGCAATTGCCCCAGTTGATCAATAACCTTCAGACCTTCCAGCTGGTACCAGTAGTACTCGCCGTCGGTCAATTCAGGGAACAGGTTACGCGGCACGCAGATCTCATAACCGGCCAGAAGACGAGCTTCTTCACGATCATCAAGACCCTTGAGCTTTGCGACCAGGAACTTATCGCTCCCGCGTCCACTGACCAGCTCGACCTGTTTCACACTCCCTTCGCGCTTGAGCGTCCAGGTTTTGTACTGCAACAGGTTTTCAGTCGGATCAGTAAAGGAATACACCTTCACTTCGCCGCGAACGCCATGAACAGAGTAAATCTTGCCGATAACGATCAAATCATCAGCAACAGCTGGCGTCGCGTTCATATTGCTCAGGCTGCGGCCTTAGCCGAGTCCTTCAACAGTTTTGCAACGCGCTCGGATGGCTGTGCGCCAACGCTCAGCCAGTAGGCTACGCGCTCTTGGTTCACGGACAGACGAACTTCTTGACCACGAGCAACAGGGTTGAAGAAACCAACCTGTTCCTTGTGCGAACCGTCACGCGGGTTGCGGCTGTCGGTTACGGTCAAGTGGTAAAACGGGCGCTTTTTGGAGCCGCCAAGGGCAAGACGGATTGTTAGCATGTGAACATCGTTCCTGTAGTCGGTGCTGCAAATCTAAATGCACAGCGGGCATAGGTGCCCGAAAGGCCGCATATTCTAAGGAATATCCGGACTTTTGCAAATGTCTTTTTCTGGCGCCTATCAGCGTGCCACTCAGATCTGCTATAGAGCCGTCGGTTAAAACGGCGAGTCAGCTCCCGCTAACCGCGGGTTTGCTGGAGATCCCACATCCCTGTGGGTCGGAGCGCAAGCATGCTTGCGCTCGAATACTTTACATTTTGGGCATGCCACCGCCGGGCAACATACCGCCCATGCCGCGCATCATCTTGGCCATTCCGCCTTTGGCGGAGAATTTCTTCATCATCTTCTGCATCTGCTTGTGCTGCTTGATCAAGCGACCGATGTCCTGCACCTGGGTGCCGGAACCCATGGCGATCCGACGTTTGCGCGAACCACTGATCAGTTCAGGGTCGCGGCGCTCGGCCGGGGTCATGGAGTTGATGATGGCTTCCATCTGCTTGAATTGCTTCTCTGCCGCGCCCTGGGCATTGCCCATTTGCGCCAGGTTCACACCGCCGATGTTCGGCAGCTTGTCCATCAGGCCGCCGAGGCCGCCCATGTTTTTCATCTGTTGCAGCTGATCGCGGAAGTCTTCGAGGTCGAAGCCCTTGCCCTTCTTCAGCTTTTTGGCCAGCTTGTCGGCCTTGTCTTTGTCGAGGGTGGCTTCGGCCTGTTCGATCAGGCTGAGCACGTCACCCATGCCGAGGATACGCGAGGCGATCCGCTCTGGGTGGAACGGCTCGAGCGCGTCGCTCTTCTCGCCCATACCGATGAACTTGATCGGCTTACCGGTGATGGCACGTACCGACAGCGCGGCACCGCCACGGGCGTCACCGTCGACCTTGGTCAGGATCACGCCGGTCAGCGGCAATGCGTCGCCGAAGGCCTTGGCGGTGTTGGCCGCATCCTGGCCGGTCATGGCGTCGACCACGAACAGCGTTTCGACCGGGTTGATCGCGGCATGCAGCGCCTTGATCTCGCCCATCATCTCTTCGTCGATGTGCAGGCGACCGGCGGTATCGACGATAACCACGTCGATGAATTTGAGCTTGGCTTCTTTAATAGCCGCGTTGGCAATGTCGACCGGCTTCTGGCTCAGGTCGGACGGGAAGAAGGTCACCCCCACTTCACCGGCAAGCATTTCGAGCTGCTTGATGGCCGCCGGACGGTACACGTCGGCCGACACCACCATCACCGACTTCTTCTTGCGCTCTTTAAGGAAGCGCGCCAGCTTGCCGGCGGTGGTAGTTTTACCCGCACCTTGCAGACCGGCCATCAGCACAACGGCTGGCGGTACGGCGCTGAGGTTCAAATCTTCGTTGGCCGCGCCCATCAGGCTTTCGAGTTCGGCCTGGACGATCTTCACAAAAGCCTGGCCCGGCGTCAGGCTGCGGGACACTTCGGTGCCCACGGCGCGCTCTTTGACCGAGTTGACGAAGTCCTTGACCACAGGCAAGGCCACGTCGGCTTCCAGCAACGCCATGCGTACTTCACGCAGGGTGTCTTTAATATTGTCCTCGGTCAGCTTGGCCTTGCCGGTGACATGGCGCAGCGTCTGCGAGAGACGGTCAGTCAAGTTTTCAAACATGCGCGATCCTTTCAGGCCCTATTCATCGAAATGCAGTGGTGACCGAGGTAATGGCGGCCCAGGCTGTGGTAAATCGCTATTAAAAACAGCGCTCAGCGAGCCTGCGGCGTGGGCAGGTCGCGGATTATAGCGAAGACTGCGCCTGTGCACACCCGCTGTCTGGCCCGGGAGTCTTTCGTGCAGCGCAGGTGTGTGCCAAACTCAGCGCCTTTCGGGCTTGTCTATCAGGATTTATGGTCCCCTTGTCACCCAGTTTGCTACCCAGCTTCGCCGCCGCCCTTTTGTATGCCGCTGCGACTCTCTATCAGGGCACTCGTCTGGCCCAGGGCACAAAAGCGGACAAACGCCTGCTGGTGGGCGTTGGCGTCATCGCCCTGCTGGCCCATGCCGCGAGCCTGTTCACGCATCTGATGACGCCGGTCGGCCTGGGCCTGGACTTTTTCAGCGCTGCCAGCCTGATCGCCGCCGCCGTCATCGCGCTGACGTTGATGGCCTGCTATCGAATCCCCGTCGAGAACCTGCTGGTACTGCTATTCCCCCTCGGCATACTGACGGTGCTGCTGGCGCAATTTGCCCCGACCGGCACCGTGCAGGTCATTGACGAGGAACCGGGCATCCTCGCCCACATTCTGTTGTCGATTCTCGCCTACGGCATGTTCACCATCGCCGTGTTCCAGGCGTTGCTCGTGCTGCTGCAGGACCACCAGCTCAAAAACAAGCACCCGTCCGGGCTGATCAAGAACTTCCCGCCACTGCAAACCATGGAAAGCCTGCTGTTCGGTTTCCTGTGGGCCGGCTGGACACTGCTGTCGCTGTCGCTGATTTCCGGCTGGCTGTTCGTCGAAAACCTGTTCGCCCAGCACCTGGTGCACAAAACCTTGCTGGCGTGCCTGGCCTGGGTCGTGTTCAGCGTCTTGCTGTGGGGTCGCAACCGTCTCGGCTGGCGTGGGCACAAAGCGATCCGCTGGACCCTGGCTGGTTTCTGCCTGCTGATGCTGGCCTATTTCGGCAGCAAGCTGGTTCGCGAATACATCCTGCATATCTGACGGGCAGCGATCATGGACAACTTGCCCCTTGGGCCGATGCTCGCGGTAATCACCTTGCTGGTGTTATGGGCGGCGCTGTTTACCGCCATCGAAGCCGCACAACAACACCTGCTGGCACTGCGCCCTGGTACACGCCAGGGTGACAAGGCGGCCGCCCGCCTGAACTTCCCGCGTAACAGCCTGATCCTGTGCAACAGCTTGTGTCGCGCTGCGGTGGTTATCCTCTGCACCTTGCTGGCGATCTATGCCTGGGCGCAGAACGGCCCGTGGCTCGGCTGGCTGATCTCTTGTGCGATTCTGCTGGTGCTCGCCGACTACCTGCCCCGCGCCCTCGCAGTTCGCCATCCCCAGGCCGTACTGGGCTTTGGCAACACATTGCTGGGCGTGCCGCTGAAATTGCTTTATCCGCTGGCGTGGCTGCTCAATGGCATCAGCCTGCTGCTGCTGCGCCCCTTCGCACGCAAAACCGGCGTGGTGAAAAAAAGCGACGAGCCGCTGCCCGACCACGATGATGAACCGGAGCCCGAGGCCGATCAAAGCCGCAGCCACGGCATGCCCGGCATTCACGCCCTGGACAACATCACGGTCAACGACATCCTGGTACCGCGCAGCGAAGTGGACGGCATCAACCTGGACGATCCGGTTGAAGAGATCATCGAGCAATTGCGCACCTCCCAGCGCACGCGCCTGCCGGTCTTCCACAGTGACATCAACCAAGTCGAAGCGGTGCTCAACACCCGGCAGATCCAACACCTGCTGCCTGATGCCAGCCTGACCAAAGATGCCTTGCTCGCCGCGTGCCACGAACCCTACTTCGTCCCGGAAAGCACCCCGCTGCAACTGCAGTTGCTGAACTTCCACAAGCAGCAACGACGCCTGGGCATGGTGGTGGACGAATACGGCGAAGTGCTGGGTATTGTCACCCTGGAAGACATTCTTGAAGAAATCGTCGGCGAATTCGAAAGCGATCAGGCGGTGGATAACCCGCATGTCGACGCGCAACCCGATGGCCGTTTCATCATCGACGGCGCTGCCTCGATCCGCGAACTGAACAAGAGCCTGGGCTGGCACCTGCCCAGCGACGGCCCCAAGACCCTCAACGGCCTGGTCACCGAAGCGCTGGAGACCATTCCAGATTGCGCGGTGTGCCTGAAAATCGGCCGCTATCGCCTGGAAATCCTCGAAACCGAGGACAACCGCGTCAGCAAGGTGCTGATCTGGCACACCAGCCGGGTGCCGGTCGCCGTATAAGCGCTTGGCACCGTTGATTTGCAGCGTTTGATAGATCGTGATCGAGCCCCTTGTTGTCTGTTCAAACCCCTTCCTATAATCGGGCGGCTTACCCAAGCCCCGCCCGACCGCGTGCTACCCGCACTCAGCGCGTCCAGGCACCGCTTTACCGTGTCTGACCGGTGTTTGCTCCCATCCCGAGCCGCCCCGCCTACACCCCTGATCCTTGGGTGTTCGACCAATAATAATCCGCGTCCAAACGCGCAATGACCGTCAGGGATACTGCCATGAGCACCACCTACAACGAGGCGGCAACCGCCGCCCCGCTCAACTCGACCGCACGGGTCGCGACCGCGAGCATCGTCGGCACCGCCATCGAGTTCTACGATTTCTATATCTACGCCACTGCGGCCGCGCTGGTGATCGGCCCGGTGTTCTTCCCGCAGACGTCCGGCACCGCGCAGATGCTGGCGTCGTTCCTGACCTTCGGCATCGCCTTCATCGCCCGTCCATTGGGCTCCGCGCTGTTCGGCCATTTCGGTGACCGTATCGGGCGCAAGTCAACCCTGGTCGCCTCGTTGCTGCTGATGGGTGTGTGCACCACACTGATCGGCTTGCTGCCGGGCTACGACAGCATCGGCGCCTGGGCCCCGATTCTGTTATGTGTGCTGCGTTTCGGCCAGGGCCTCGGGCTTGGCGGGGAATGGGGTGGCGCGGCATTGCTGGCGACCGAGAACGCCCCAAAGGGCAAGCGCGCCTGGTTCGGCATGTTCCCGCAACTCGGCCCGTCGATAGGTTTTCTGGCCGCCAACGGCTTGTTCCTGATCCTGGCCATGAGCCTGAACGACGAGCAATTCCGCAGCTGGGGCTGGCGCATTCCGTTCATCCTCAGCGCAGCGTTGGTGATGGTCGGCCTGTATGCGCGGTTGAAACTGCATGAAACTCCAGTGTTCGCCAACGCCGTGGCCAAGGAAGCACCGGTAAAAGTGCCGTTGGTGGAACTGTTCAGCCAGCATTGGTTGCCGGTACTGCTGGGCGCGGCGTCGATGGTGGTGTGTTATGCACTGTTCTACATCACCACTGCGTTTTCCCTGAGCTACGGCGTTTCCACCCTGGGCTACAGCCGCGAAACGTTCCTGGGCTTGCTGTGCTTCGCCGTGCTGTTCATGGGCCTGGCCACGCCCTTGGCAGCCTTGGCCAGTGACCGCTACGGGCGCAAGCCGGTGCTGATTGTCGGTGCCGTGCTGGCGATTCTGTCGGGCTTCACCATGGAACCACTGCTGACCCACGGTTCGACCTGGGCGGTGGCGTTGTTCCTGGCGCTGGAGCTGTTCCTGATGGGCGTGACCTTCGCGCCGATGGGCGCCTTGCTGCCGGAACTGTTCCCGACGCGCGTGCGTTATACCGGCGCTTCGGCGGCGTATAACCTGGGGGGAATTGTCGGTGCGTCGGCGGCACCATTTTTCGCGACCAAGCTGGTGGCGATGGGCGGGCTGAGTTATGTCGGCGGGTATGTGTCGGCGGCAGCGTTGCTCAGCTTGATTGCTGTGCTGTGCCTGAAAGAGACGCGGGATAACGACTTGAACAAGGTCGCCTGAAGCCGATCGTTCCCACGCTCCGCGTGGGAATGCCTCTTGTGACGCTCCGCGTCCCGCTTGGGGACGCAGAGCGTCCCGGGCTGCATTCCCACGCAGAGCGTGGGAACGATCGGGTTGGGTTTACAGCTCTACAACAACAGCCTTCGAAGCACGGGTCGCTTTAGCTCGGGCAGCCTCAATCGACTCATCCCGCGCCAACGCCACACCCATGCGGCGCTGGCCGTTTACTTCCGGCTTGCCAAACAGACGCAACGCCGTGTCCGGTTCGCTCAAGGCAGCGCCGAGGTTGGCGAACGCTGTCTGAGTCGACTGCCCTTCCACCAGAATCACCGCCGACGCCGAAGGCCCGAACTGACGGATCAACGGAATCGGCAAGCCCAGGATGGCGCGCGCGTGCAGCGCAAACTGCGAAAGGTCCTGAGAAATCAGGGTCACCAGGCCGGTGTCATGCGGGCGCGGCGACACTTCGCTGAACCACACCTGATCGCCCTTGATGAACAATTCCACGCCGAACAGGCCACGACCGCCCAGCGCCTCGGTGACCGCTTTGGCGACGCGCTCGGATTCCGCCAGGGCAATCGGGCTCATGGCTTGCGGCTGCCAGGATTCCTGGTAGTCGCCCTTCTCCTGACGGTGGCCGACCGGCGCGCAGAAAGTGGTGCCGCCGATGTGGCGCACGGTCAGCAGGGTGATTTCGTAGTCGAAGTCGATGAAGCCTTCGATGATCACCCGACCTTTACCCGCCCGCCCGCCTTCCTGGGCGTAATCCCAGGCTTTCTGCACATCGTCTGTGCTGCGCAGCAGGCTCTGGCCCTTGCCCGACGAACTCATCACCGGCTTGACCACGCACGGGAAGCCCAGGTCTTGCACGGCCTTGCTGTAGTCTTCGAAGGTGTCGGCGAAGTGGTACGGCGAAGTCGGCAGGTCCAGCTCTTCAGCAGCCAGGCGACGGATGCCCTCACGGTTCATGGTCAGCGAGGTGGCACGCGCAGTCGGGATCACGGTGAAGCCTTCGGCTTCCAGCTCCACCAGGGTGGCGGTGGCGATGGCTTCGATTTCCGGCACGATGAAGTGCGGTTTTTCCGCTTCGATCACGGCACGCAGGGCGGCGCCGTCGAGCATGTTGATCACGTGGCTACGGTGCGCAACCTGCATGGCCGGCGCGTTGGCGTAGCGATCCACGGCAATCACTTCAACGCCCAGGCGTTGCAGTTCGATTACCACTTCCTTGCCCAGCTCACCGCAGCCACACAGCAAAACGCGGGTCGCGGTTGGCGACAATGGAGTTCCGATTCGGGTCATCTCAGGTCCTCAGGGGAGCGGATCATGGGGAGAAAGGCCGGCATTTTACATGAACTGCAAAAATTGGCCTCAGTTGGCGACGGCCCGTTTGCGCAGACGCCACGCCATGATCAGCCACACCACCGTGACCCCGGCGAATTTCGACACCAACGCCGTGCCGGCCACCGCTGGCGTCAGCGCGCCGATCAGGCCAAAGAAGATAAAGGTATCAATGGGAATGCTCAGCGCCGAACTTATCCACAGGCGATCATGCAGCGGGCGCTTGGTGATGCTGAACACCAGCCAGTCAATGCACTCGGACACCGCAAACGCCGTGGCGCTGGCCAGGGCGATGGACGGGTCGGAGGTGATATACGACAGCACCAGCGCCGCCAGCATGGCGATGATCGCACCGTGGCCGAAGCGGGTTTGCACCATGTCGCGCAGGATAAACACCAGGCCACCCCAGGCGGACCAGATGACGTCCAGGTGCGGGGCGGTGGAGAAAGCGAAGTTAATCAGCACGACACTGCTGATGTAGGCGATCAGGAAGAACATAGCGCGGGAGACCTGTGGGCAGGGGCCACAGGGTACTTCACATTTTGAAATATGTCGTCTGGAAGGGCCTCTTCGCGAGCAAGCCCGCTCCCACACTTTGACCGTATTCCTACAGGATAAACACGATCAAATGTGGGAGCGGCCTTGCTCGCGAAAGCGGTCTATCAGGCACCCGATTTGCCGGGCATCATCCACACCAACCCACTCGCCTTCGCCCGCTCATGGCACAACCCCAGCACCACCCGGCGCTCTGCGTTGTCCATACGGCTCCAGCGCGTAATCTCATCCACGGTGCGCTGGCAGCCGGTGCAAATATCGTCATCGTCTAACGCGCAGATGCTCACGCACGGCGAGGCGACAGGTCGTTCCAGCGGGTTCATTCTGCTTGCTCAGCCAAATCACGCGCATACCGCTGCGCGTTATGCACATAGTGCGCGGCGCTGGCTTCGAGCATGCGCTTCTGCGCCTCGGTCAGCTCGCGCACCACCTTGCCCGGCGAGCCCATCACCAACGAGCCATCGGGGATTTCCTTGCCTTCACCGATCAACGAATTGGCGCCGATGATGCAATGTTTGCCGATTTTGGCGCCGTTGAGGATGACCGCGTTAATGCCGATCAAGCTGTAGTCGTCGACGGTGCAGCCGTGCAACATGGCGTTATGACCGATGGTCACGCCAGTGCCCAGGGTCAGCGGATAGCCCATGTCGGTGTGCATCACGCTGCCATCCTGCACGTTGCTGTTCTTGCCGATCAGGATCAGTTCATTGTCGCCACGCAACACCGCGTTGAACCAGACGTTGGCGCCCTCCTCCAGCTTGACCTTGCCAACCAGCGTGGCATTCGGTGCCACCCAGCTTTGTGGATGCGTCTCGACGCGGGCGTCGCCCAGGCGGTATTTCATGGTTTGTCCTCACGGCTGGCCATTCAAGCGATGGCTTATATATTGATAAAGCTCTTGGGCGGCTGATGCAGGCTGATCTTGGCGTCGTCATAGAGCAGGTTGATCAGCTCGACAATCATAATCGCCGTCAGCCCCCAGATCTTGTACTCGCCAAACCGATAGCTGGGCACATACCAACTGCGGCCCTGGTAATCGATGCGGTGGGTATGTTCGCGCGGGTCCTGGCGGAAAAACTCCAGGGGCACGCTGAAGACGGCGGCGATCTCGGCATCATTGGCCAGGTATTCGACGTAATCGGGGATGACCCCGACATAGGGCGTTACACGGATGCCGTGCAAGGAGATCAAGGGACTCAACGGGCCGATGACCTCCACCAGGCCGGGGGGCAAGCCGATTTCTTCTTCGGCTTCGCGCAGTGCGGTAAAGATCAGGTCCGGGTCCTCGGGGTCACGTCGCCCGCCCGGAAACGCCACTTCGCCCCCGTGGGTCGACAGGCCGCTGGCGCGCAAGGTCAGGATCAGCTCAGGTTCGTCACTGCGGGTAATCGGCACCAACACCGCAGCCTCGGGGAAACGCCCGTCAGTCTCCAGCGTATGAGGGGTGTGATTGCTTACCCGGCGAAGTAGCTCGTCCAGCATGAGTCATCTCGGTCTGTTGGCTACCTTGCATCATGCACCAAAGCGTGCGGGTGCCCAACCCCAAAACCCGGTGCATGTCGCGAAACGACAACTTGCAGGGCCCTGCCCGTCAAGCCAAGATAGGCCGACTCTCCAGGAACCCCAGCATGAACTTCTGCAGCCAGTGCGGTAAACCGGTTACCCAGCGCATTCCCGAAGGCGACGCACGCCTGCGCTTTGTGTGTGATCACTGCTCGACCATTCACTACCAGAACCCCAATATCGTTGCCGGCACCGTGCCGGTGTGGGGCGATAAAGTGCTGCTGTGCCGCCGCGCCATCGAGCCGCGCCTGGGTTACTGGACACTTCCAGCCGGCTTCATGGAGAACGGCGAGACCGTGGAACAGGCCGCCATGCGCGAAACCCTGGAAGAGGCCTGCGCCCGCGTGCACAACCTGAGCATCTACACCCTGATCGATGTACCGCACATCAGCCAGGTGCATATTTTCTACCGCGCCGAACTGGTCGACCTGGACTATGCGGCAGGCCCCGAAAGCCTTGAAGTGAAGCTGTTCGATGAAGCCGACATCCCTTGGTCAGAGCTGGCTTTCCGCACGGTCGGGCGTACCTTAGAATGCTTCTTCGCTGACCGTCGGCAGCAACTGTTTCCGGTGCGCAGCGAGTCAGTGCCGCCGATGACGCGGCCGGCCGAATAACAACACTCCAGGCAGCACCTTTTCCCAGGGAATCCGTTTTAATGCGTTGGTTGCTCGCTCTTATCTGCCTGTCGTTCGCTAGCCTGTCTTTGGCCTCTTCGGTGGAAACCCTTGGCGGTAAACCTGTCGAAAAAGTCCTGGTGCTCAAGTCCGCCCATCAGTTGCAACTGATCAACGACGGCAAGCCGCTCAAGAGCTATCGGATCTCCTTGGGCAAAAACCCGAAAGGCACCAAGCAGTTCGAAGGTGACCGCCGCACGCCGGAAGGCTTTTATTGGATCGACTGGCGCAAGACCAGCGACCGCTTCAACCTGGCCATGCACATCTCCTACCCGAACATCAGTGACTCCGCCCGCGCGCGCCGCGAAGGCGTGAAACCGGGCAGCATGATCATGATCCACGGGACGCCCGACACCGAGGAATACCCGGAGCAGTGGTTCCACACCCTGGACTGGACCGACGGCTGCATCGGCATGCGCAACGTGGATATGCGCGAAGTCTGGAACCTGGTCAAAGACGGCACCATGATCGAGATTCGGCCGTAATCCGCGACCGTTCGTAAAATAATTCGAAAATAATTCCTGCCCTCGGCAGCGCCTGCCGGTGAATACCAGTTCACCGCGCGGGCTGTGCACTTGTGCGCGCCTTAAAGACCTCTCTAATACCACTTGATGCCAGGCACCATTAAAGCGCCTTTAAACCGGCACCCGCACCGTTTTGGCTGCATTGACATGGTATTTAAGTGGTATTAATTTCCGGCCATTACCGGGCGACAACACTCCAATAACCGCATCGGAAACTTCACAGATGAACCCTATCCTGACGCTGCGCCCCGACGACAAGCAATCCACGCCGCTGTACCTGCAACTGGCCCGCAACCTTGAAGCGGCGATCCATGCCGGCCAGTGGAAATCCGAGCAGGCATTGCCGTCGGAACGCGCCCTCAGCGAGCAGTTGAGCATTTCGCGAGTCACTGCCCGTAAGGCGCTGGAAGTGTTGTTTGCCCAAGGCCTGATCCGCCGCAGCCAAGGCTCTGGCACCTTTATCACGCCGCGCCTGGAGCAGCCGCTGTCACGCCTGTCGGGCTTCAGCGAAATGCTCCGACTCAAGGGCTTTGTGCCCAGCTCCCAGTGGCTGGAGCGCGATATCACCCCGCCAACCCACGAAGAGCTGATCCGCCTGGGCCTGTCGCCCAGCGACAAAGTGGCGCGCCTCAAGCGTCTGCGTAAGGCCGATGACACGGTCATGGCGATTGAAATGACCGCCATGCCCGCCGCTGTCTTGCCGCACCCGCAAGCCATCGGCAATTCGCTCTACGAATACCTGGAAAGCATCGGCAAGCCGATCGTGCGCGCCCTGCAACATATCCAGGCGATCAACGCCTCGGACGAGTTCGCCAAGTTGGTGGGCATTGCCCCCGGCACCGCCATGCTGCTGATGACCCGGGTCGGCTACACCGCCGACAACACGCCGATTGAAATCACCGACACCTACTGCCGCAACGACTACTACGACTTTGTCGCAGAGCTGCGCCGCCACGACTATAGCGCTGAACTGCGCCTCTAGAGAACTGCCCATGTCCGAAGACAACATCCTCACACCCGGTGGCTGGATTCGCGGCCGCCTGGTGCACGCACACGGCAAGGTGGTCGCCATCGAAGGCACGCCGTGCGACCCGGCTGAAAACGATTTGCCGTACCTGCTGCCGGGCTTTATCGACCTGCACGTACACGGTGGTGGCGGCAAAGACATCATGGAAGGCGTCGCCGCCTTCGAGACCATCACCCGCACCCACGTGCGGTTTGGCACGACCTCGCTGCTGGCCACCACCATGACCGCGCCGGTGGACGAAATCTCTCGTGTGCTCGGCCAGCTCGGCACCTTCTGCGAGCAGCGCCCCACCGGCAGCGCCCGTGTACTCGGCGTGCACCTGGAAGGGCCCTACATCAACCCCGGCAAACTTGGTGCACAACCCAACTTCGCCCACACTGCGCTGATGGCCGAGGTCGAAGCCTACCTGCGCCTGGCGCCCATCCGGGTGATCACCATTGCGCCGGAGATCGCCGGCCACGACACCCTGATCCGCGCGCTCAGCCAACGCGGTGTGCGCATGCAGATCGGCCACACCCTGGGCAGTTATGAAGAAGGTGTCGCCGCCCTCGCGGCCGGCGCTACCAGCTTCACGCATTTGTATAACGCCATGAGCCCGCTGCATCACCGCGAACCGGGCATCGTCGGCGCCGCCCTGGCCCACGCCAAATACGCGGAATTGATCCCGGATTTGCTCCACGTACACCCCGGCGCCATCCGCGTGGCCTTGCGCTCGATCCCGTGCCTTTACTGCGTCACCGATTCCACCGCCGCCGCCGGCATGCCCGATGGCGAATACAAGCTGGGCAGCCACACCGTCACCAAATGCCTGGGCGGCGTACGCCTGGCGGACGGCACGCTGGCGGGCAGCACCCTGACGATGGACCAGGCGCTGCGCAACCTGGTGAAAATCGGCCTGCCCATCAGCGAAGCCTCACAACGCCTGTCGCAATTTCCTGCGGATTACCTGGGCCTGGAAGAACGCGGGCGCCTGCAACCGGGCAGCTTTGCCGACTGCGTGCGCATGGACCGCTCCCTGACACTCACCGACGTAATGGTCGAAGGAGAAACCATTGACTTCAAAAATGCTTGAAGAGGCCCTGGCCTCCTGTGACGCCGTCGCGGCGCAACTGCAACGCCTGCACCCGATGCTGGAAGAAGTCGCCGGGCGCCTGCGCCGCCAGCCGCCGCAAGTGGCGATGACCATCGCCCGTGGCAGTTCAGACCATGCCGCCAGTTACTTCGCCTACCTGGCCATGCAGCATGTGGGCATTCCGGTGGCGTCGTTGCCGATGTCGGTGGTGACCTTGTTGCAGGCGCCGCTGAAAGTCAGTGGCCAGGTCGCGTTCGGTTTCTCCCAATCGGGGCAAAGCCCGGACCTGGTCAACAGCCTGCGCCTGCTGCGCAAACGCGGCGCCTTGAGCATTTCGATGGTCAACGCCGAAGACTCGCCGCTGGAAGCCGCCTGCGAATTCCATGTGCCGTTGTGCGCCGGGCCGGAACACAGCGTGGCCGCCACCAAAAGCTTTATCGCCACCCTCAGCGCCAGCGCGCAGCTGATCGGCCACTGGAACCAGGACCTGTTGCTGCTGCAAGCCTGCCAGGCGTTGCCCGCCGGCCTGCGTGAGGCCGCCACCCAGGACTGGCGCGCAGCGGTCGAGGCCTTGCGCGCCAGTCAGCGGCTGATTGTCATCGGCCGCGGCGCCGGTTTTGCCATCGCCCAGGAAGCCGCACTCAAGCTCAAGGAAACGTCGGCGATCCAGGCCGAAGCCTTCAGCAGTGCCGAAGTGCGTCACGGGCCGATGGCTTTGATCGACCAAGGCTACCCGTTGCTGGTGTTCGCCCCACGCGGTGCAGAGCAGGCCGGCTTGTTGAGCCTGGCCGCTGACATGCGCCAACGCGGCGCCCGCGTGCTGCTGGCCGCGCCGGACGATATCAGCGAGCGCGACCTGACCCTGACCCGCGCCGAACACCCAAGCCTTGACCCGATCCTGGCGATCCAAAGCTTTTACGTAATGGCTGCGGGCCTGGCTGAAGCGCGGGGCATGGACCCGGACCAGCCGCGTCACCTGAGCAAAGTTACCCGCACTCACTGAGTAGCGTTTTCCTGATGAGTACCGTGCCCATGTCTTACAACAATAATGAATTGACCCTAAGCGCCCCACTCAGTGGCCCGGTGCTGACCCTGGGCAACGTTCCCGACGAAGTGTTCGCCAGCGGCGCCATGGGCGACGGTATTGCCATCGACCCGCTGAATGACTGCCTGCACGCGCCCTGTGACGGGGTGATTATCCATGTCGCCCGCACCGGGCATGCGCTGACGATTCGCGCCGAAAATGGTGCCGAGGTGCTGATGCATGTGGGCATCGACACCGTGGAGCTGAATGGCGAAGGGTTTGCGCTGCTCGTGAAGGAAGGCGCACGGGTGAGTCAGGGCCAGGCGCTGGTGCAGTTTGATCTGGACCGTATCGCACGCCAGTGCAAAAGCCTGATCAGCCTGATCATTCTGACCAATGGCGAGCGCTTTGAGCTGCGGCCGGTAGCGGGAAAAACCGTCAAGGTGGGTGAGCCGTTGCTGCACATTGTTGCGCGCTCGGCAGCGCTGTCGCCGGCGGCTGTGGATAACTCGGTCACCGAAGTGCGCGCCAGCGTGCGCATTACCCACCGTGGCGGTTTGCATGCCCGCCCCGCCGCCCTGGTGCGCAAGACCGCGCAAGGGTTCAGCAGCCATGCAGAGCTGCACTTCGCCGGTAAGTCGGCGCCGTGCGACAGCCTGATTGGTTTGATGGGGTTGGGCATTGGTGAAGGTGATGAAGTGCGGATCACCTGTCGCGGCAAGGATTGCGAGGCGGCGTTGCAGGCGTTGGTGGCCGCACTCTCGGTGGCTGTGAGTGAAGAACACCACGCGCCGGTAGCCGTGGCACCGCGTCGGGTGAGCACCGAAGCCGGTGTGTTGCAAGGCGTGTGCGCCGCGCCCGGTCTGGTCTGCGGGCCGCTGTTTCGCCTCACCGGTATCGAACTGCCGCAAGACACGGGCAACCATGTCGCCGACGAACAACTGCAGCGCCTGGACACCGCGCTGGAGCACGTGCGCGGCGAAATCCGCATTACCCTGGAGCATGCACGGCAACGCAAGAATGTCGAAGAAGAAGACATCTTCGCCGCCCACCTTGCGCTATTGGAAGACCCCACGCTGCTGGACGCCGCCACTGGCGCCATCGAACACGGCAGCGCCGCCACCCACGCCTGGCGCGATGCAATCCAGGCGCAATGCGCAGTGTTGCTGGCCCTGGGCAAACCGCTGTTTGCCGAGCGCGCCAACGACCTGCGCGACCTGCAACAACGCGTACTTCGTGCGCTGTTGGGGCAAGCCTGGCACTTCGAATTGCCGGCCGGTGCGATTGTCAGCGCCCATGAACTGACCCCCTCCGACCTGCTGCAATTGAGCGCGCAAAACGCCGTAGGCATTTGCATGGCCGAAGGCGGCGCCACGTCCCACGTCGCGATTTTGGCCCGCGGCAAAGGCTTGCCGTGTGTGGTCGCGCTGGGCGCCGAAGTGCTCGATGTGCCCCAAGGCCAACGCGTGGTGCTGGACGCGGCCAACGGTCGCCTGGAACTGGCACCCAGCGAGGCGCGCCACGCTGAAGTGCACCAGATTCGCGATGCGCAAACCCTGCGCCGCCAACAGCAACAGGCCTTCGCGCAGGAACCGGCGCGCACCACCGATGGCGTGAGCATTGAAGTCGCTGCCAATGTCGCCTCCAGCGCCGAAGCCCAAGTGGCGTTTGAAAACGGCGCCGATGGCGTTGGCCTGTTGCGCACCGAATTCCTGTTTGTCGACCGCCGCACCGCGCCGGATGAGCAGGAGCAACGCCAGGCCTACCAGGCCGTGCTGGACGCCATGGGCGACAAGTCGGTGATCATCCGCACCATCGACGTGGGCGGCGACAAACAGCTCGACTACCTGCCGCTGCCGGTTGAGGCCAACCCGGTGCTGGGCCTGCGCGGCATTCGCCTGGCGCAGGTACGCCCGGACGTGCTCGACCAACAACTGCGCGCCCTGCTGCAAGTGTCTCCGCTGGCGCGTTGCCGCATCCTGCTGCCGATGGTCAGCGAGGTGGATGAACTGCTGCAGATCCGCCAGCGTCTGGATGAACTCTGCGCGGAGCTGGAACTGACCCAGCGCCCGGAACTGGGCGTGATGATCGAAGTGCCCGCCGCCGCGCTGATGGCCGACCAACTGGCCCAGCACGCGGACTTCCTGTCCATTGGCACCAATGACCTGTCCCAGTACACCCTGGCCATGGACCGCGACCACGCCGGCCTCGCCGCCCGGGTCGATGCGCTGCACCCGGCCTTGCTACGGCTGATCGCCCAGACTTGCGCGGGGGCGGCCAAACACGGGCGTTGGGTCGGTGTGTGCGGCGCCCTGGCGTCCGACCCGCTGGCCACGCCGGTGCTGGTTGGCCTGGGTGTGAGTGAACTGTCCGTCAGCCCGCCGCAAATCGGAGAAATCAAGGACCGTGTCCGCCACCTGGATGCGGCGCAATGCCGGCAATTGAGCCAGGGCCTGCTCGACCTGAGCAGCGCCAAAGCCGTTCGCCAAGTCTGTCAACACCACTGGCCGCTGAGCTGAAAACAACAAGAATAGGGAGACACGCCATGTACCAACACTTTATCGAAGGCTTGCAACGCCTCGGCCGCGCGCTGATGCTGCCGATCGCGATTCTGCCGATCGCCGGCCTCTTGCTGCGCCTGGGCGACACCGATCTTTTGAACATCGCGGTGATGCACGATGCCGGGCAAGCAATTTTCGCCAACCTGGCGCTGATCTTCGCCATCGGTATTGCGGTGGGTTTTGCCCGCGACAATAACGGCACGGCAGGTTTGGCCGGGGCGATTGGTTACCTGGTGATGATCTCCACGCTCAAGGTGATGGACACCACCATCAACATGGGCATGCTCGCCGGTATCGCCAGCGGCTTGATGGCCGGTGGGCTGTATAACCGCTTCAAGGACATCAAGCTGCCGGAGTACCTGGCCTTCTTTGGTGGGCGACGGTTTGTGCCGATTGTCACCGGGTTTTCGGCGGTCGCCCTGGGGGTGATCTTTGGCCTGATCTGGCCGCCGATCCAGCACGGCATCAACAGTTTTGGCGTGCTGCTGATGGAAAGCGGTAGCTTTGGTGCCTTCGTGTTTGGCGTGTTCAACCGCCTGCTGATCGTCACCGGCCTGCACCATATCCTCAACAACATGGCGTGGTTTGTGTTCGGCAGCTTTACCGACCCAACCACCGGCGCCATCGTCACCGGCGACCTGACCCGCTATTTTGCCGGCGACCCGAAAGGCGGCCAGTTCATGACCGGCATGTTCCCGGTGATGCTGTTCGGCCTGCCCGCCGCGTGTTTGGCGATGTACCGCAATGCACTGCCGGAACGCCGCAAGGTCATGGGCGGGATTTTCCTGTCGATGGCGCTGACCTCGTTTTTGACCGGCGTGACTGAGCCGATCGAATTCGCGTTTATGTTCCTCGCACCATTTTTGTACCTGATCCACGCGGTGCTCACCGGCCTGTCGATGGCCGTGACCAACATGCTGAATATCCACCTGGGCTTTACCTTCTCCGGTGGCTTTATCGACATGGTGCTCGGTTGGGGCAAATCCACCAACGGCTGGCTGGTATTCCCGGTCGGGTTGGCTTACGCGGTGATCTACTACAGCGTGTTCAACTATTGCATTCGTCGGTTCAACCTGAAGACACCGGGGCGTGAAGACATCCAGGTGGTGCAGGCTGAGGTGATGACCGATAACCAGCGGGCCAGTGCCTACATCCGCGCACTCGGCGGTGCAGAGAATTTGCTGAGTGTCGGCGCGTGCACTACACGTCTGCGCCTGGACATGGTGGATCGCAACAAGGCGGTGGATGCGCAGTTGAAAGCACTGGGCGCCATGGCTGTGGTTCGGCCGGGTAACGGCGGGAGTTTGCAGGTGGTCGTAGGGCCGATGGCCGACAGCATTGCGGATGAGATCCGCCTGGCGATGCCGTCGTTTGTTGCCAGTGCGCCGGTGGCCGCCCAGCCTGTGGATAAACCGGTTGCGGTGAATGTGCAGGAGGCCGAGAAGTGGCTGAATGCTTTAGGCGGCCGCACGAATGTGCGCCAGCTGGAAGCGGTGGCGATGACCCGGTTACGGGTGGAACTGGGGGATGATTCGGTGCTGTCTGAAGAGGACCTGACTGCGCTGGGTTGCCAGGGTGTGAGCCAACTGGACAGCGGGGTTTGGCACCTGTTGATTGGTGACAAGGCCTTGGGGTTGGGTGAGGCTTTGGAGCGGTTGGTCGGTGGCCGCAAGGTCGGTGCCAGGGTTTAGAAATGTAGCGGCGGCTCTGGCCTCTTCGCGAGCAAGCCCGCTCCCACATTTTGATCGGTGCCCGACGTGGCAATGCGGTCAAATGTGGGAGCGGGCTTGCTCGCGAATGGGCCTCATAGGCACCCGATCACTTCTGTTCAGGCACCTCAACTAAATCCAACACCCGATCCACCATCAACTGGATACCCTCCAGCATCCGATGAATCCCCAGCACCGCATCACGCTGCGGGCCGTCGATGTCAAACGCCAGATTGCCCGCCAGCGCCTGCACGGATGCCAGGTCTTGGGAGGCATTGGCGAGCAGGGTTTCGCTGTTCAGGTTGGGGAGTACGGAGAAGATTTGCTCGGTTGGTTGATCGCCTGCTAGGTGGGACGCAGCTTTAGGCATGGTTATATCAAGTCGTAAGTTGTCGCTGATCATCGTAAAACTCCATACAGAAATAGGCTCCTGGTGAAATTTTCAGGCTTGCAGTCCCGGTCGCCACATTGGCAGCGACCCGAGAAGACTAGTGCCGCCAGTTCCTAGGGACAACCTGAAAGCCCTGTAGGAAGTCTCCGAGACTTGAAGATATCGCAGGCAATAAAAAACCCGGTCCAAGCCGGGTTCTTTGTTTGTAATCTACGCCTAAGCAGATGCCGCACGCTGTTCGGCTTCGTAATGGCGAGTCTGGAAAGGCATCAGCGCTTGAGCCTTCAACCCCAGCCCCTCACTCAACCCCCAAGACACCGCCAATTCATCACGACGGCTGCGCAGCGCAACAGCGCCTTGTGGTTGCACGTTTTGCTTGGCAGCAGAAGCCGAAAACAATTCAAGCGCCTTCAACGCTTCCATTACCCGGGAATCCGTCGCACATGAAAAGCGCGTGAAGCGCTCAAGCAAGTAACCTGCGCGACGAAGCTCCACCTCACTGGAATGCGCCTTCAGAAAAGCCCTCACCTCACCCACAAGGTTCGCGTCCGAGTACCAAACCGCTTTTGCTGCACAGACAAGCGCCGCGTCATCAGCCTGATTCAAAGGGCTTTTGACCAGCGTATCCAAGGCGGATGAGAGGACGGGCGCGTTAAAAGGCTTCGTCAACTTCAGTCTCCAGGTAGTCGTGCAGAATATTGTTCAGAATGGATCTAGGTGATTCTTTGTTGCCAACAGACATATCAATCGCCTGCAATGCCAATCGACGGAACTCAGTGGCAAGGATGAAGCCTGCCCTGAGCAACACCATGATGTCGCTTACATCCTGATCCGTAGCTCTGCCCAATTTGGAGATCGCAATATCGATAGGCGCAGCAATGTGCAGATGCAGTGCAGACTCGTGAGGAAATTCCTCAAGGGGAATACTTCGTTCCCAGTAGTCTTCGTGAAGCGGGCCAAATGCAGTGTTGTATTGAAGATCGTAGTTCAGCTCCATGACGCGGCCGGATTGCTCATCGAAAAATGCTTCTGGAAACTCCGCCAGCAATGTCCGTAGACGCAATGTGTCTCGAGTATTCGCGCAGTAAATCTCTGCATCCACATCAGTGGAAACTCGATGGTGCGTATACAAATGGACAGCACAGCCACCAAAGACAATAACCTTCACCGCGCCGGGCTTGGCGCCCTCAACCATCAACTCCACCTCGATGGACTTGAACATTGAAATCAAAGCCTGGCCCAGTGGGGTACTCGTATTGAGGCGAGGAGCGACGGTATCTGGAAAATCCATTATTAATCTCAAGCCGGTGCAGCATTGCCGAACGGGTCTTGAGTTCAAATCCCGATCACTGATTGGTCAGTGACCGAGGAAGGCTATTGAGGCGAGTTCCTAGGGACAACCTGAAAAGCCTGCGGGAAAGATCTGATGCGCCTGTCCCGGCGCCATCGCAGGCAAGCCAGCTCCCACATTTTGAACGTATTCACAGATCAAACTGTGGGAGCTGGCTTGCCGGCGATTGGCCCTTGCAAACAACAAAAAACCCGCTGACCAAACTGGCCCAGCGGGTTTCTTGTTTCTGCAATCTGCGAATCAAAAATCCGCCAACTGCCACACCTCATACGCCGGTGTCTCATAGGGATGGCTCAGTTTCAACGCGGCTACAACCGCCACGATCAACTCATCCGCCACCACCAGCTCAACTTTCCATTCTTCAACCACTTCAACCTGGCCGACTTGCCCGATAAACGGCTGGCTGCCGTCCAACGCGCGAAATTGGCCCTGGCCCAGCACTTGCCAGGCGCAGCTGTCGTAGTCGCCGATGCGCCCGCCGCCAGCGGCGAAGACGGCGGTTTTCACCGTCTCCACATGGCTGTCGGGCACAAAGAAGCTGAGCTTGTACACCGCCTTAGTTCACCCACACGCGAGCGTTGCGGAACATGCGCATCCAGGCGCCGTCTTCGTTCCACTCTTCCGGGCGCCACGAGTTCTGCACGGCGCGGAACACCCGCTCCGGGTGCGGCATCATGATGGTCACGCGACCGTCGCGGCTGGTAAGGCCGGTGATCCCGCGCGGCGAGCCGTTCGGGTTGGCCGGGTAGCTTTCAGTGACCTTGCCGTGGTTATCGACGAAACGCATGGCCACGCAGCCGGACAGGTCGGCTTCCAGCAAGGCTTCTTCGCTGGAGAATTCAGCGTGACCTTCACCGTGGGCGATGGCGATCGGCATACGCGAGCCGGCCATGCCTTGCAGGAAGATCGAGTTGGACTCTTGCACCTGCACCATGGCGACACGGGCTTCGAACTGCTCGGAACGGTTACGCACAAAGTGCGGCCAGAACTCGCTGCCCGGGATCAGCTCGTGGAGGTTGGACATCATCTGGCAACCGTTACACACACCCAGGGTGAAGCTGTCGTTGCGCTCGAAGAAGCCCTGGAACGCATCGCGCGCACGGCTGTTGAACAGCGCCGACTTGGCCCAGCCTTCACCGGCACCCAGCACGTCGCCGTAGGAGAAACCGCCGCAGGCCACCAGGCCTTTGAACTCATTGAGGTCAACACGACCGGCGAGGATGTCGCTCATGTGCACGTCGATCGCATTGAAGCCGGCGCGGTCGAACGCGGCCGCCATTTCCACCTGGCCGTTGACGCCCTGCTCACGCAGTACGGCCACTTGTGGGCGGATGCCTTTCTTGATGTAAGGCGCGGCGATGTCCTGGTTAACGTCGAAGCTGAGCTTGGTGCTCAGGCCCGGGTTGTCTTCTTCCAGGATCACGTCGAATTCCTGCTCGGCGCAGTCGGCGTTATCGCGCAGGCGTTGGATCTGGTAGCTGGTCTCGGCCCACTGGCGTTGCAGCAGACGGCGCTGGCCGGCAAACACGGTATCGCCGTTGAAGGAGATGTTGATTTCGCCGTTGTTGATCGGCTGGCCAATCACCGCCACGCAGTCGTCCAGGCCAGCGGCGCTGAATTGTGCGAGTACGTCCGGGGTAGCGTCCTGGCGAACCTGGATCACGGCGCCCAACTCTTCGTTGAACAGGATGCCGTTGATCTCGGCGGCATCCTCGGCAACGCTGTCGAGCACGATGTTCAGGCCGCAGTGACCGGCGAAGGCCATTTCCACCACGCTGGTCAGCAAACCACCGTCGGAACGGTCGTGGTACGCCAGCAGGTGGCCGTCGGCGTTCAGGCCCTGGATCACCGCGAAGAACGCTTTGAGGTCTTCAGCGTCATCCACGTCCGGCGCGTGCTTGCCGAGCTTGCCGTGGGTTTGCGCGAGGATCGAGGCGCCCATGCGGTTCTGGCCACGGCCCAGGTCGATCAGGATCAGGTCGGTGGTGCCCTTGTCCATGCGCAGCTGCGGGGTCAGGGTCTGACGGATGTCGGTCACCGGTGCAAAACCGGTAACGATCAGCGACAGCGGCGAGGTCACGCTCTTGTCGGTGCCGTCTTCGTTCCAACGGGTGGCCATGGACATGGAGTCCTTGCCCACCGGAATGGTGATACCCAGCTCGGGGCACAGCTCCATGCCGACGGCCTTGACGGTGTCGTACAGGCGCGCGTCTTCACCCGGGTGGCCGGCAGCGGACATCCAGTTGGCCGACAGTTTGATGTCGGACAGCTTGCCGATGCGGGACGCGGCGATGTTGGTGAGGGTTTCACCAATGGCCATACGGCCCGACGCCGGAGCGTCCAGCAAGGCCAGCGGCGTGCGCTCGCCCATGGCCATGGCTTCACCGGTGTAGACGTCGAAGCTGGTGGCGGTGACGGCCACGTCGGCCACCGGCACCTGCCATGGGCCAACCATTTGGTCACGGGCAACCAGGCCGGTGATGGTGCGGTCGCCGATGGTGATCAGGAAGCTTTTGCTCGCCACGGCCGGGTGGTGCAGCACGCGTTCGATGCTGTCGGCCAGTTCCAGCGTGCTTGGGTCGAAGTCATCGCCCAGTTCGGCTTCACGTACCGCCGAACGGTGCATGCGCGGGGCTTTGCCCAGCAGCACTTCGAGTGGCATGTCCACCGGGCTGTTGCCGAAGTGGCTGTCGGTGACCGTCAGTTGCGGCTCGGCAGTGGCTTCGCCGACCACGGCGAACGGGCAACGCTCGCGTTCGCAGATGGCCTGGAAGCGCGCGAAGTCTTCAGGGCCGACGGCCAGCACGTAGCGTTCCTGGGATTCGTTGCTCCAGATTTCGTGCGGGGCCATGCCCGGCTCGTCGTTTGGAATGTTGCGCAGTTCGAAACGGCCACCACGGTCGCCATCGTTGACCAGTTCCGGGAGGGCGTTGGACAAACCGCCAGCGCCGACGTCGTGGATGAAGCTGATCGGGTTCTTGTCACCCAACTGCCAGCAACGGTCGATGACTTCCTGGCAACGGCGTTCCATTTCAGGGTTTTCACGCTGTACGGAAGCGAAGTCCAGGTCCGCCGAGCTGGTACCGGTGGCCATGGAGGAAGCGGCGCCGCCGCCCAGGCCGATCAACATCGCCGGGCCGCCGAGTACGATCAGCTTGGAGCCGACCAGAATCTCGCCTTTCTTGACGTGTTCTTCACGGATGTTGCCCATGCCGCCGGCCAACATGATCGGCTTGTGGTAGCCGCGCACTTCGTCGCCACGCGGGGTGGTGATGGACTGCTCGAAGGTACGGAAATAGCCGGTCAGCGCCGGGCGCCCGAATTCGTTGTTGAACGCGGCGCCGCCCAGCGGGCCTTCGATCATGATGTCCAGCGCGGTCACAATGCGCTCGGGCTTGCCGTACGGCACTTCCCACGGCTGTTCGAAGCCCGGGATCTGCAGGTTGGACACGGTGAAACCGGTCAGGCCCGCCTTTGGCTTGGCGCCACGGCCGGTAGCCCCTTCGTCACGGATTTCGCCACCGGAGCCGGTGGCGGCGCCCGGGAACGGGGCAATCGCGGTCGGGTGGTTGTGGGTTTCAACCTTCATCAGGATGTGCACCGGCTCCTGCACCGCGCCGTACTGGCGGGTTTCAGGGTCCGGGAAGAAACGCCCGGCGACGGAGCCGACGATGACCGAAGCGTTGTCCTTATAAGCCGACAGAACGCCTTCGCTGTGCATCACGTAGGTGTTCTTGATCATGCCGAACAGGCTTTTTTCCTGGCTTTCGCCGTCAATGTCCCAACTGGCGTTGAAGATCTTGTGACGGCAATGCTCGGAGTTGGCCTGGGCGAACATCATCAGTTCGATGTCGTGCGGGTTGCGCTTCAAGCCGTTGAAGGCGTTGACCAGGTAGTCGATCTCGTCCTCGGCCAGGGCCAGGCCCAGTTCGGTGTTGGCTTTCTCGAGGGCGGCGCGGCCACCGCCCAGCACGTCAATCGCGGTCAGCGGCTTGGGCTCGGCGTGGCTGAACAGACCGCCAGCCTGTTCCAGCTGGCTGACGATGATCTGGGTCATGCGATCGTGCAGGCTGCTGGCGATCAGCTCGGCCTCGGCATCGCTGAACTGGCCGGCGACGTAGAAAGCGATACCGCGTTCCAGGCGCTGGATTTTTTCCAGGCCGCAGTTACGCGCGATATCACTGGCCTTGCTCGACCAGGGCGAGATGGTGCCGAACCGCGGCAGAACCAGGAACAAGCGGCCGTTTGGCTCTTGAACGGGAACGCTGGGGCCGTACTTCAGAAGGCGTGCGAGCACTTGCTGTTCGTCGGCGGTCAAGACGCCGGTAACGTCGGCGAAGTGAGCAAATTCAGCATACAAGCCTGTAACAGCTGGAACCTTTTGGCTCAGTTGCTCAAGGAGTTTGCTGTGGCGAAAGGCAGAAAGGGCAGGAGCGCCGCGCAGGATCAACATCTTCGGGACAGCCTCGGGAAGGGGGTGTGCTTTGAGGCCGTGCATTCTAGCGTAAACCGCCGCCAACGGCACCCGAAACGGCACGGCTGGCGGCTGCCGAACGTCAGTTGGCACGGATTGCACGCTATCGGGGCGTTTTCCAGGGCTTTGCGCGCAGTTATTTTAACCGTCACAAACCCTCGCCAACCCACGTTTCTGCGGGCTTCAGCCCGGTTTTGCGGGCGCTAGCAGACAAGTCCCCTGCTGTCGAGATATGGCGCCGAGGGTCGTTTGCGTATACTGCGCAGATGTTCTCCCCAACTGCTTTACGCCCGCGATACGCCAAATGGCTCATCGCAACCGGACTCTTCCTGATGCTCAGCGCCTGTGTTGATAAGCCCAGCACGCTCGAGCGAATCAAGGAGGATGGCGTATTGCGGGTGATTACCCGGAACAGCCCGGCGACGTATTTCCAGGACCGCAACGGTGAAACCGGTTTCGAGTACGAACTGGTCAAGCGTTTTGCCGATGACCTGGGGGTAAAGCTGGAAATCGAGACCGCTGACAACCTCGATGACCTGTTCGGCCAATTGGGTAAACCCAAGGGCCCGGTCCTGGCCGCCGCCGGCCTGGTCAGCAGCGAGCAGCGTGCACAACAGGTGCGCTTCTCCCATCCGTACCTGGAAGTGACGCCGCAGATCATCTACCGCAACGGCCAGTCTCGCCCGACCACCCCGGCGGACCTGGTGGGCAAGAAGATCATGGTGCTCAAGGGCAGCACCCACGCCGAGCAATTGGCCGAGCTTAAAAAGCAGAACCCTGCGATTGAATACGAAGAGTCCGACGCTGTTGAAGTGGTCGACCTGCTGCGCATGGTGGACGAGGGGCAAATCGACCTGACCCTGGTGGACTCCAACGAAGTCGCGATGAACCAGGTGTACTTCCCCAACGTGCGCGTGGCATTCGACCTGGGCAATGCCAGCAACCAGAGCTGGGCCGTGGCGGCAGGAGACGACAACAGCCTGCTCAACGAAATCAACAGCTACCTCGACAAGGTCGAGAAGAACGGCACACTGCAGCGCCTTAAAGACCGCTATTACGGGCATGTCGATGTACTCGGCTATGTCGGTGCCTACACCTTCGCGCAGCATTTGCAGCAGCGCCTGCCCAAGTACGAAAAGCATTTCAAAGCCTACGCCAAGGAAGAGAAAGTCGATTGGCGCTTACTGGCAGCCATCGGCTATCAGGAATCGCTGTGGCAGCCGGCTGTCACCTCCAAGACCGGCGTGCGCGGCCTGATGATGCTGACCCAGAACACCGCCCAGGCGATGGGCGTGTCCAACCGTCTGGACGCCAAGCAAAGCATCATGGGCGGCGCCAAGTACCTGGCCAAGATCAAGGATGAACTGGACGACAGCATCGCCGAGCCGGACCGCACCTGGTTCGCCCTCGCCGCCTACAACGTCGGCACCGGCCATCTGGAAGATGCGCGTACGCTGGCCAAGCGAGAAGGCCTGAACCCGAACAAGTGGCTGGATGTGAAGAAGATGCTGCCGCGCCTGGCGCAAAAGCAGTGGTACAGCAAGACCCGCTACGGCTATGCGCGCGGCGGTGAGCCGGTGCACTTTGTGGCGAACATCCGGCGCTACTACGACATCCTCACGTGGGTGACCCAGCCGCAGCTGGAAGGCAACCAGGTGGTCGATGGCAACTTGCACGTGCCGGGTATCGACAAGACCAAGCCGCCTGAAGACACCCCGCAGCTGTAAATAATCTCTATAAACACCACAAACCTAATGTGGGAGCGGGCTTGCTCGCGAAGGCGGTGTGTCAGGCTATATATCTGTAGCTGATACACCGCATTCGCGAGCAAGCCCGCTCCCACATTTTTGATCTGCGCCTGGCTTCAGAGGCCGGTGAGCAGATGCACCACGCCGCCGGTCAACACCATCACCCCCGGAATACCCGCGGCCTTCAGCGCCTGCGTATCCAAGCGCCCGGCATCCAGCAGTTGCACGCGCACCCGCGTCAGCGCCACGCGCTGCTGCGACTTGAGATTATCCGCGCCACCCAACGCATTCAGCATAGCGGCCGACAACAGACTCGGTGTCGGCGCCACCACCGTCTCGGCAATCAGATCCGGGGTCAGCGCTTTCCAAAACGCCCGCTGCAATTTCTCGAACATGCTCAGTGCTCCACGACAGGTGAGGTTTCAACGGTGGCTGCGTGATAGAGGCGCAGGGCCTCGCGCACTTGGGCCGCTTCTTCCAGGCCCAGCACCTGGCGGGCGATGATCTGGCAGTCGGCCAGGTCCAGCTCGCGCACGGTGGCCTTGATGGTCGGGATCAGCGGTACGCTCACCGACAATTCATCCACGCCAAGTCCCAGCAACACCGGCACCGCCAGCGCTTCCGACGCCAACGCGCCGCACACGCCAACCCACTTGCCATGCGCATGGGCGGCCTTGACCGTGGTGGCGATCAAGCGCAGCACCGACGGATGAAAACTGTCGGCCTGGCTGGCCAGCCGTGGGTGGTCGCGGTCCATCGCCAGTGTGTATTGGGTCAGGTCATTGGTGCCGATAGAGAAGAAATCCACATGCGGCGCGAAAACGTCCGCCATCAACGCGGCAGCAGGCACTTCGATCATGATCCCCAGCTTCGGTAGCTCGCTGAGCCCCATTGCCAGCGCTTCTTCTTGAAGAATTTTGCGTGCCAGGTGCAGCTCCGACAGCAGGCTGACCATCGGCAGCATGATATGCAGCCGCGCCAACCCGGCACTCGCCAGGATCGCGCGGAACTGCTCGCGCAATAACGCGGGGCGTTCCAGGCACAGGCGGATACCGCGCAAACCGAGGAAGGGGTTGGTTTCGCTCTCCATTGGCACGTAGGCCAATGGTTTGTCGCCACCGACATCCAGCGTGCGCACCACCAGATTGCGCTCGGTGCCCAGGGCGCGGGCGATGGCGCTATATGTACCGGCCTGCTCTTCGGGGCTCGGTGCGCGATTGCGGTCCAGGTAGAGAAACTCCGAGCGCAGCAGGCCGACGCCCTCACCGCCCAGGCTCAGCGCCTGCTCCACCTCCTGCAACGACGCGACGTTAGCCGTGACCTCAACGTGATGACCATCGCGTGTGGTGGCCGGCAAGGCCGCCTGTGCCACTTCGCGTTGACGGCGCAGCACCTGCTGATGGCGCGCCGCCTGCAGTTGTTCAATTTCAGCCAGGTCCGGGTCCAGGTGCAGCTCGCCCTTGTCGGCGTCGAGCAGTACCTGTTTGCCGTTGGCCAGCGTCAGCACCTGCACTGGCACACCGCAAATAGCCGGAAGACCCAGTGCCCGGGCGAGGATTGCAACATGGCTGGTCGCGCCGCCGCCGACCGTGACAAACCCCAGGACCTTGCGCGTGTCCAGGCTGGCGGTCTGTGACGGGGTCAGTTGCTCGGCGATCAGGATGGCTTGCTCAGGCAAGTCCCAGGCACGCTCCTCGACACCAAGGATCAGTTTAAGCACGCGCTGGCCGACATCCGCCAAGTCTGCCGCACGCTCGGCGAGCAGCGCGTTGCCCAGCCCGTGGAATAACGTGGCGGTGTTTACCGTGGCGCGGTTCCATGCAAAGGCAGCGCTTTTGCCATTGGCCAGCAGGGCATGGGCTTGCTCCAGCAGGGTTGGATCCTCAAGCAACTCCTGATGGGCGCGGAAGATCTCCGCTTGGGCGCTGCCGGCGGCCTTGGCCTGCAAGGCTTGCAGCGCCTCGCTTGCCGCCAGCAGGCCACGCGCCAACACGGCTTGTTCGGTCGCCTCGCCTGCGCCCTCTTCAGCAATCTGCAGCTCAGGCTCGGCCACTTGCACCACCTGGCCAAACGCCGACCCGGGGGACGCACATACGCCCCGCAGCAAGGTCGCCGACGACACTGGCTCAACAGCCTCGACCTCCTCGGCCGGTGCCGCGATCGCCTCGCCACACCCTTGCGCCAGCAGCGCGACCAATGCGGCAATCGCGGCCTCGGCATCGTCACCCGCCGCACTCACCTGCAAGGTATCGCCCTGTACGGTTTGCAGCGCCATGATCGCCACCAGCGACTTGGCGTTAGCGCTCTGGGTTTGCTTGTGCAGGTAAATGCTGGAACTGAAGCCTTTCGCCGCCTGGGCAAAGACCGCCGCAGGGCGGGCGTGCAAGCCGTTGGTATTGGGCAAGGTCAGCGGCTTGGAAAACCGAGCATCGCCCTCCTCCTCAATGACTTCTTGAGCGCGCTCCCCCGGCGATAACCGCAACAGCGGCTGGCCGGCGTCCACCCCAACGCCGTCCTCGGCCAGCAGCGTAAACGGTTCGCCACTGACCACCAGCATCAAGGTCAGCAAACTGCGCGCATTGAGCGCCACGTAGTCGGCATCGAACTCAATCAGCGGCTGCCCGGCCTCCACCCGCTGGCCCTCCTGCACCAGTCGGCGAAAGCCCTGACCCGCCAGGTTCACGGTGTCCAGGCCGATATGCATCAGCACCTGGACGCCGTTGTCGTCGGTAACGCTGACCGCATGCCCACTGTCCTGGATATTGCTGATTACCCCAGCCAACGGTGCGCACAGGGTTTGCGAGGTGGGATCGATGCACAGGCCGTCACCGATCACGCGACTGGAGAACACCGGGTCGGGCACCTGATCCAGCGCCAGCAGCACCCCGGACAGGGGCGCCAGCAGTTCCAGGGGTTGAGTTGTGGTCATGACTTCACCTGCTGTTTGGTTCTGTAAAAATCATAGGGTGGATGTGAGTCCTGGGATGACGAAGATCAAATGTGGGAGCGGGCTTGCTCGCGAATGCGGTGTATCAGGCGACACATGTATTGGATGACCCACCGCTTTCGCGAGCAAGCCCGCTCCCACATTTAGTCCGCGTACATTTACAGATTTACTTCCACCAGTATTCGACCTGCACACCCACATTCGACCCATGCCGCGCCGTACCGTACGCGCCGGTGTCGGACAACGCCGAACCTGCCGCCAGTTCATTCGCCGCGCGCTTGGCCGCTTCGTTCCAGGTTGCATAGGTGTAGTACAAACGCACCTCTGGTCGCGCCCAGAAATCCGGGCCGTTGGGCGACCAGGTCGGGGCGAAGGTAAATTTGCTCAACTTGCGCGTACCACCGGCGGCCTCAACCTGATCGTGCCCAAGTTCGGTGACCAGTTTGAACTGCTCGCTGATGGCGTACGCCGGGCGCACGCCGATGGACATCCAGGTCTGGTCCTGGCTGCCAGGGCGAATGTCTTTCTGGTACACCGCCTCGATCTGCCCGCCGAAACGCGGGGTCACCTGCCAGTCAAAAAACTCCACGGCGCGGTAGCTTTTGCTGCTCTTGTCCAGCGCGGTGTCGCCGGTATAACCCAAGCCCGTGCCGGGCCCTTCGCCATACTGCAAGGCGAATTTGTTCTTACCGCCAAGGAAAGGTTTTTGCACGTGCTGCGCGGTGATTGCCCAACCGCTGTTGGCCTCACGCCCGCCGGCTTTTTCGATGTAGCTCAAGCCGAACTCCAGTTCACCGCCGGGGTTGGTCTTGAAGCCGGCGACGTTGAAGTCGTGACGGGTCGCGTATTCCTTCTGGTACAGGTTGTCCTTGCGCGAGAGGGCGTAGCTGTACTTGAGGTCACCGATCAACACGTCCTCGATACCGCCGCCGGTGGCGCTCTGGTTCCAGTAGTAGAAGTCGGAGATATGGATGTCGTTACGTTTGTAGTAACGCCGGCCGGCCCACAACGAACCGCCATTGAGGCTGGGCAGGTTGGACCACTGCGCATACATCTGCGGCATGCGCGCCGAGCCATTGTCTTCACCCTGGAATTTCAGGGCGCGATCGTACTTGTTGTACAGGGACGCCATGGCATCGACGCTGAGCACCGAGCCGTCATCGAGGGTCAGCAGGTCCTGGCGCAATTCAAATTCAGCGTACTGCTCGCATTCGTTACCCAGGCGGTATTTGGATTGCGCGCCCGGCAGTTGGAAACACTGTTGCTTGCCACTGCCCGTCGACGTGCCCGCGCCGCTGCGCAAATAACCGGCAAATTCGAGCGCCTGAGCGGCAAAAGGGGCGGTGAGACACGACGCAATAAGGCCCAGCTTTATTGTTGTTTTCATGAAGCACTCCGATATTTTTATTATGTTTTGGTGAAGCGCCCCTGCACTCCCATACAGGGGTTCAAGCGGGTCTCAGTCCTTGAGGTGCAGCACAAACGATTCATAAGGTCGCAACACCACCGTGCTCGAACACAACGCGCAGTCGGGGTAATTGCTGATCAGCAGGCGTTGCTCGTTCGCCGCGCTGATAACGCCTTCCGGCAGTTGGATTTCACAGGGCTTGGCGTAAAAGTTGTTGAGGACCAGCAAGCGCTCGCCATCGCCTTCGCGCAGGTACGCCCAGACCTGGAGATGGTCTTGCAGCAGTTGGCGATAAACGCCCTTCTGGATCAGCGGCTCGTGGCGACGCAACGCAATCAGCGCGCGGTAGTGATGCAACACCGAATCAGGGTCATCCAGCTGGCGCTCGACGTTGATCTGCGCCGCGTTGGCCGGAATCCCGATCCACGGTTCACCACGGCTGAAACCGGCATTGGCCTGGGTGCTCCACTGCATCGGCGTGCGGCCGTTGTCGCGCGATTTCTGCATGATCGCCGCCATGCTCGACGCTTCGGACTCACCGGCATCGCGCTTGAGCCGGAAGATGTTCAGCGTCTCGACATCACGGTACTGATCAATCGTGTCGAACCCCGGATTGGTCATGCCCAGTTCTTCACCCTGGTACACATACGGCGTGCCCTGGAGAAAGTGCAGCGCAGTGGCGAGCATCTTGGCCGAGACCACGCGGAACTCACCGTCGTCACCAAACCGCGAGACCACCCGCGGCTGGTCGTGGTTACACCAGAACAGCGCGTTCCAGCCGCCACCGGCCTGCATGCCCAACTGCCAGTCGGAAAAAATCTGCTTGAGTTGCAGGAAATCGAAGTCGGCCTTTACCCACTTTTGCAGGTTCGGGTAATCCACTTTCAGGTGATGAAAGTTGAAGGTCATCGACAGCTCTTTCGACGCAGGATTCGAATAGCGGATGCAGTGTTCCAGGCTGGTGGACGACATCTCGCCGACGTTGATCAGGTCATGGCCTTCGAAGACTTCGCGGTGCATCTCCTGCAGGTATTCGTGCACGTGCGGGCCATCGGTGTAGAAGCGCCGGCCGTCGGTGTTGTCTTCGGGGAAATCGGCGGGCTTGGAGATCAGGTTGATCACATCCAGGCGAAAACCGCCCACGCCTTTGTCACGCCAGAAGCGCATCAGCTTGAACACTTCGGCACGCACTTTGGGGTTGTCCCAATTCAGGTCAGCCTGGGTGTGGTCGAACAGGTGCAGGAAGTACTGGCCGGTTTGCGCCTCGTATTCCCAGGCCGAACCGCCGAACTTGGACTCCCAGTTATTCGGCTGGTCGCGCCAGATATAGAAGTCGCGGTACGGGTTGTCGAGGCTGCTGCGCGCCTGCTGGAACCACTCATGCTCGATGGAGGTGTGGTTGACCACAATGTCGAGCATCAGCTTGATGCCGCGCTTGGCCGCTTCGCTGATCAACAGGTCGCAGTCGGCCATGGTCCCGTAGCTGGGGTCGATGGCGTAGTAGTCGCTGATGTCGTAGCCGTTGTCGCGTTGCGGCGAGCGCAGGAACGGCGTGATCCACAGGCAATCCACGCCCAACCACTTGAGGTAATCGAGTTTGTCCACGATGCCCAGCAGGTCACCGGTGGGATTACCCGCGTGGCTGTGAAAGCTTTTCGGGTAGATCTGGTAGATCACCGAGTGTTGCCAGTCTTGCATGGTGGACTCCTTCAATTAAGTTGTGTGTTGGCTTTGAGGGCCTCATCGCGGGCCAGCCCGGCTCCCACTTTGATGTGTGAACACATTCAAATGTGGCAGCTGGCTTGCCTGCGATAGCGATCGATCAAGCGACGCGATACCCCGGCCGCACAATCTTCAGGCTCAACGCACAGGTCAGAACAAACGGCACCACCATCGCGATGACCATGCCGATGACAAAAACCGGGATGTACTGCGGAAGAATCGAGATAAACGCCGGCAAACCACCGACGCCGATGGCCGAGGCGGTCACCTTGTTCAACGACAGGAAAATGCTGCCCAGCGCCGAGCCCAGCAGCGCGGCATAGAACGGAAACTTGAAGCGCAGGTTCACCCCGAACATTGCCGGCTCTGTGATACCGAAGTAAGCGGAAATCGCCGAGGTCGAGGCCATGCTTTTGTCCCGCGCGTTGCGGGTCATGTAGAACACGCCGAGCGCAGCGCTGCCCTGGGCCAGGTTGGACATCACGATCATCGGCCAGATAAAGGTGCCGCCCTGGGTCGAGATAAGCTGCAGGTCCACGGCAAGGAACATGTGGTGCATGCCGGTGATCACCAGCGGCGCATACAACAGGCCGAAAATCGCTCCGCCGACCATCGGCGCCAGGTCAAACAGGGTGACTACACCCTCGGTGATCAGGATGCCGAGGTGGCGGGTGACCGGGCCGATGACTGCCAGGGCCAACACGCCGGTGACGACGATGGTGGTGATGGGCACAACGAGCAGTTGAATCGCATTCGGCACCCGTGCGCGCAGCCATTTTTCAATCACGCTCATCACGTAGGCCGCCATCAGGATTGGCAGGATCTGCCCCTGGTAGCCGACCTTTTCGATCTTGAACCAGCCGAAAATATCGAAGTAAGGCAGGCTCTGGCCGTCGAGCCCGGCGACTGCCTTGCCGTAGTTCCACGCGTTGAGCAGATCCGGGTGCACCAGCATCAGGCCGAGCACGATGCCGAGGATTTCACTGCCGCCAAACCGCTTGGCCGCCGACCAACCGACCAGCGCCGGCAGGAACACGAACGAGGTGTTGGCCATCAGGTTGATCAGGCTCCACAAGCCATCCAGGTTTGGATAGGCCTCCAGCAGCGTCTTGCCCTCGATGAACATGCCTTTGGCGCCCATCAGGTTGTTCACGCCCATCAGCAGGCCGGCAATGATCAGTGCGGGCAGGATCGGCATGAACACGTCAGAAAATACGCGCACCAGACGCTGCATCGCGTTGGTCTTGTCGGCGCCCTTCTTCTTCACGTCGGCAATGGTGGCGGCGGCGAGGCCGGTCTGTTCGCGCAGGGCGGCGTAGACCTTTTCCACTTCACCCGGGCCGATCACCACTTGGAACAAACCACCGGTGAAGAACGAGCCTTTGACCAGATCGACCTGGTTCAACGCACTGCTCTTGACCAGGCTCGGGTCCTTGAGCGCGAGGCGCAGGCGCGTCACGCAGTGGGCAGCTTGCTCAAGGTTGTCGCTGCCTCCGAGGTTCTCGAGAATCTCGCGGGCGATATTCGAATAATCGTGGCTCATGCTTGGTATCCACTTTGATTTTTTTATTTGGGGGCAGTCATTGGCAGCACGCCGAGGGCAAAAATACTCGTCTGTACGAGTTAAAGCAATAACTCGTCTGTACGAGTTAGGAAATGTTTATTTTTCTGAGTTTGAAGTCAGACATTTCTCTTATTCCACGTGGGTCCAATGGACAAAGCCCACCTCTGCCACTAAGGTTCCTGCCTCGAACACCGTTCACCCTTCATCACGTCGGGCACAGAGCCATCGCTATGAGCAAATACAACCAGATCTATACCGATCTGCTTGCCAACATCACCACTGAACGCCTGCAACGCGGCACGCGCCTGCCCTCCGAAACCGAACTGATGGACGCCTATCAAGCCAGCCGTGGCACCGTGCGCCGCGCTATCGAGCAGTTGCAGGAACGCGGGTTTGCGCAAAAAATCCACGGCAAGGGCACCTTTGTGTTGTCGCCCAACCCCATCGAGTTCCAACTGGGCGGCATCGTCAGCTTCCACGAAACCCACGCTGACCTGGGCGATGACGTACGCACCGAAGTCGTCGACTTCAGCCAGTTCCCGCTGGAAGGCTCACTGCTGCAACACATCGAAGCCGAGCCCGGCACGTTGATCACGCGTATCAAACGGATACGGCGTATCGGCGGCAAACGGGTGATTCTCGACATCAACCATTTCGTCGCTGACCTGATCCCAGGCCTGGACCGTGACATCGCCGAGCAGTCGATCTACGCGTTTATCGAGCAGACGCTGGAGCTGCAAATCAGCTACGCCCAGCGCACCATCGAAGCGCTGCCGCGCAGCAAAGACGACCAGGCGCATCTGGATCTGGATGGGCAAAGCCATGTGATTGTGGTGAGCAACCAGACGTTTTTGCAGGATGGGCGGCAGTTCGAGTACACCGAGTCACGGCATACGTTGGATAAGTTTTACTTTTCGGATATCGCCCGACGTTGAAGCAAGAAAGGGTGAGTGCCGTGAATATTCCAAACAAATGGCGTGAACAGTTCCCGCAAGCACTGATTGAGCAACAAGCCATTGGTGAATCACGGGCTGACGTGTTTCGCCTGCGCCAGAGCGGTAGTGCGGACCTGTTCCTGAAGGCCGAGCCCGTGGAAGAACAGGGTGAACTTGCGGACGAAATCAAACGCCTTCGCTGGTTACAACAGGTTAATTTGCCTGCACCCGTTGTGCTGGATGCGCTGACAGACAACCACCACCACTGGCTATTGATGACCGCCGTACCGGGGCGGGATCTGGCCAGCGCCACCACGCTGTCCGCCGCCCAGACCATCGACATCCTGGCCACCGCCCTGCTTAGATTGCACCAAGTCCCCATCGCGCAATGCCCCTTCGATCACGCCCTCAAGTCGCGCATCGCACGCGCACAGCAGCACGTCAGTGCCGGGCTGGTCGATGAGACCGACTTCGACGACGAACGACTCGGGCGCAGCGCCGAGGATGTACTCGCCGAACTCATGTCCACCCAGCCAAACACCTATGATCCAGTGGTGGCCCACGGTGACGCCTGCCTGCCGAACTTCATGGCGCAAGACGGCCGCTTCAGCGGTTTCATCGACTGCGGGCGCCTGGGCGTCAGCGACCGTTATCAAGACCTGGCGCTGGCGGCACGTAGCATCGAGCGTAACCTTGGGCTGGAATGGGTAAAGCCATTTTTTGAGCGTTATGGGGTTGAGCCTGATGAGCAGCGCGTGAGGTTCTACTGCTTGTTGGATGAGTTTTTCTGAAAACTCACCCCACGGCATCTCATACTTATCGGAGTCAAAACATGAAGAATAACGCCATGTGCACGAGAAGCTTGCTGCTGAGTTTTTGCGCTGTGTTACTGGTTGGCTGCACAGGCAGAGGCTTTCAACCGCCGCCGCCGGAATTTACCAATTGGAAGAAGGCCGGGATGTCTGAAAAGGACGTCAAGAGCGCGATGACCGCCTGCGGCTATATCAACCTCACAGGGACGGGGGACACGACGCCGATTGACCAGGTACTCACGCAGTTTTATTGCATGAAAGACGCAGGTTTCAAGCGCACCGATAACATTGACCTGTGCAAGGAAGGCCGCATCGGCGAATCACCGGTGTGCGAAGGCCGCCGGTAATCCACGATCTACGCGGGCTGTACAGCATCGCTGGGATGTCGGCGCTAGCAGCGCTGGGCAGTGGCGCGTTGTTGACCGCCAACATCAGCGAGCCAGGGGGCCCCAAAAAGCCAAAAGCCCGCAATTAAGCGGGCTTCAGGTTATTTTTTGCTAGTGGGTCCCGGGTAATGCCGGGCGTACCATTATTCCCACTCAATCGTCGCCGGCGGCTTGCTCGACACGTCGTACGTCACGCGCGAAATGCCTTCGATCTCATTGATGATACGGCCGCTGACAGTTTCCAGCAGTTCGTACGGCAGGTGTGCCCAACGTGCGGTCATGAAGTCGATGGTTTCTACGGCACGCAGGGCCACAACCCAAGCGTAACGACGGCCATCGCCTACAACCCCAACCGATTTCACCGGCTGGAACACCACGAACGCTTGGCTGACTTTGTGGTACCAGTCGGCTTTGCGCAGTTCTTCGATGAAGATGTGGTCGGCGCGACGCAGCAGGTCGGCGTATTCCTTCTTCACTTCACCCAGGATGCGCACGCCCAGGCCCGGGCCTGGGAATGGGTGACGGTAGACCATGTCGTACGGCAGGCCGAGTTCCAGGCCCAGACGGCGGACTTCGTCCTTGAACAGTTCGCGCAGCGGTTCTACCAGCTTGAGGTTCATTTCCTCAGGCAGGCCACCCACGTTGTGGTGGGACTTGATCACGTGGGCCTTGCCGCTTTTGGCGCCAGCCGACTCGATCACGTCGGGGTAGATGGTGCCCTGGGCGAGGTACTTGATGTTGTCCAGTTTGTTGGACTGGGCATCGAAGACGTCGATGAAGGTGCGGCCGATGATCTTGCGCTTCTTCTCTGGGTCGGACTCGCCGGCCAGGTTATTCAGGAACTGCTCTTCAGCGTTGGCGCGGATCACTTTGACGCCCATGTTCTCAGCGAACATGGCCATCACTTGCTCGCCTTCGTGCAGGCGCAGCAGGCCGTTGTCGACGAACACGCACGTCAGCTGGTCGCCGATGGCTTTGTGCAGCAGCGCGGCAACCACGGAGGAGTCAACGCCGCCGGACAGGCCGAGCAGCACGTTGTCGGTGCCGACCTGGGCACGCACGTTGGCGATCGCGTCTTCAGCGATTTTCGAAGGGGTCCACAGGGCTTCACACTCGCAGATGTCGAGGATGAAGCGCGACAGGATGCGACCGCCTTGCTTGGTGTGGGTCACTTCCGGGTGGAACTGCACGCCGTAGTAGCCGCGCTCGTCGTTGAACATGCCGGCGATCGGGCAGCTCGGGGTGCTGGCCAGGATGTGGAAGTCTTCCGGCATCTTGGTGACCTTGTCACCGTGGCTCATCCATACGTCGAGGCCAAACAGGCCGTCGGCGTCGATGTGGTCTTCGATGCCGTCCAGCAGGCGGCTTTTGCCGACCACGTCGACACGGGCATAACCGAATTCACGCAGCTCGGAACCTTCAACCTTGCCGCCCAGTTGCTCGGCCATGGTCTGCATGCCGTAGCAGATACCGAAGACGGGCACGCCCAGTTCAAATACGGCTTGCGGGCAGCGCGGGCTGTTGGCTTCGTGCACGGACTCGGGGCCACCGGCGAGGATGACGCCTTTAGGTGCGAATTCGCGGATCGCTTCGTCGTCCATGTCGAACGGGTGCAGTTCGCAGTACACACCGATTTCACGCACGCGGCGGGCGATCAGCTGGGTGTACTGGGAACCGAAGTCGAGGATCAGGATGCGGTGGGCGTGAATGTCGAGGGCCATAGGGTCAGTCTCGTCTATGCAATTCGGTGAAGAAAATCAGAAACAACTCGGGGCTGAATAAAACAGCCCCGGTTACTTAACATTTTGCTGAAAGCATCAACCTACGCGGTAGTTTGGCGCTTCCTTGGTGATCTGCACGTCGTGGACATGGGATTCAGCCATGCCGGCGCCGGTAATCCGCACGAACTCTGGCTTGGTGCGCATTTCTTCGATGTTGGCGCTGCCGGTGTAGCCCATCGAGGAACGCAGGCCGCCCATCAGTTGATGGATGATCGCGCTCAGGGTGCCCTTGTAAGGAACACGGCCTTCGATGCCTTCCGGAACGAGCTTCTCGGCGCCTGCCGAGGAGTCCTGGAAGTAGCGGTCGGAAGAGCCTTGCGCCTGGGACATGGCGCCCAGCGAACCCATGCCGCGGTAAGCCTTGTACGAACGGCCCTGGAACAGTTCGATCTCGCCCGGCGCTTCTTCAGTACCGGCGAACATCGAGCCCATCATCACGCAGGAGGCACCCGCAACGATGGCCTTGGACAGGTCACCGGAGAAACGGATGCCGCCGTCCGCGATCAACGGAACGCCAGTGCCTTCAAGGGCAGCGGCGACGTTGGCGATAGCGCTGATTTGCGGCACGCCCACACCGGCGACGATACGCGTGGTGCAGATCGAACCAGGCCCGATACCGACCTTGACCGCATCGGCGCCGGCTTCGGCCAGGGCCTTGGCGGCTGCGCCGGTGGCGATGTTGCCGCCGATCACCTGCACGTCAGGGAAATTCTGTTTGACCCAGCGAACGCGGTCGATCACGCCTTTGGAGTGACCGTGGGCAGTGTCGACCACCACCACGTCAACACCGGCAGCGACCAGGGCCGCAACGCGGTCACCGGTGTCTTTACCGGTGCCGACTGCCGCGCCAACGCGCAGACGACCTTGGTCATCCTTGCTGGCCAGCGGGTAGGCCTTGGCTTTTTCGATGTCGTTGACGGTCATCATGCCTTTGAGGGCAAATTTGTCATCGACGATCAGCACGCGTTCGATGCGGTGCTTGTGCAGCAGCTCGCGCACATCGTTCTTGTCGGCGCCTTCCTTGACCGTGACGAGACGCTCTTTAGGCGTCATCACTTCGCGGACGGTGACTTCAAGGCGGTTCTCGAAACGCACGTCACGGGAAGTGACGATGCCGACCAGGTCGCCATCGTGCAGCACCGGAACGCCGGAGATGTTGTGCAGGCGGGTCAGGTCGAACAGGTCACGGACGGTGGCGTCGGCTTCGATGGTGATCGGATCTTTCACCACACCGGCTTCGTAACGCTTGACCTTGCGCACTTCGGCAGCTTGCTGCTCGATGGTCATGTTCTTGTGGATGATGCCGATGCCGCCTTCCTGAGCCATGGCAATTGCCAAACGGGCTTCGGTGACGGTGTCCATGGCAGCAGAAACCAGGGGAATATTCAGCTCGATGCCACGGGTTAGGCGGGTCTTGAGACTGACTTCGTTAGGAAGTACCTCGGAATAACCGGGCACTAGGAGAATGTCGTCGAATGTCAGAGCTTCTTGGCTGATACGCAGCATCGCGGGGGCTCCCGAGCGGGAAAATGGAAGCGCGCCATTATATACATGCACCCCGTCAGGCTCAATGTAAAACTCTGACAAACTTGGTAATACTGATAGATGGATTAAAGCTCGACTTTGACCCAACTCATCTTCTGGTCCAACCAATCGGCAAATTCGTCGATAAAGCTCTGCTTGAACCCCGCCTCCGCCCAGTTGTTGAAAATGAATCCCAGGTTGGAAAACCCGCATTCCTGCAGGAACAGAAACCCGTTGATGTCATCTTCATGCCCACACAGCGGGCAGGTGAAATTGTCGGTGTGACCGGGCATCCAGTCTTCCAGGCTTTCGAACAGCGCCTCGCCGACTTCCTTGAGGCATTCCGGGCAGCCGGCCTCTTCGAGAAAGCCTTTGGCCGGGGTATAGATGCAGCGCTTGTAGATGATCTCGAGGCCGTTGATCGGCTCGTTGAACGGCAGCGCTTCGGGGTGCAGCACCACGGCGCGGGCGCCATCGGCCAGGGCGTAAGCCATGCGGTTACCGGTGCGGCCACAGGTGGTCAGTTCTTCCTTGATGATGTTCTTGCGCACCAACCAGCGCACAATCGCCCGCGCGCGGGGTTCGTGGACGGGCAAGGTGGAGATTTTCGGGACAAGGATACTTTGCGAGTTCATGAGAGTCCTGCGGTGTGGCTACTGGCCTCATCGCGGGCAAGCCCGCTCCCACATTTGACTGCGTTCACAAATCAAAAATGTGGGCGCCGGGCTTGCCCGCGATGAGGCCCTGAAGGCTGGCAGCTTAATCCCTGCCCCACACAGGTCAAGTGCTCAAGTACCGCCCGATCAACGCAATGCCACTGGCCAACACCAGCCACGTCACCAGCCTTACAAAGGCTTCACGGGACATGCGCATCGTCAGCCGGCGCCCGCACCACAGCCCCAGCGCCATCGCCGGCAACAGGCACAGCGCCAATATCAACAGCGGCACGTCAGCATACACCCCGGCAATCAGAAACAGGCTCAGGCGCACCACCGTGCTGCAACTGATCAGCGCACTTTGCGTGGCGCGCGCCGCGTCCTTGGGTAAACGGCTGTTCAGGTAGATCGCATATAAAAAGCCGCCACTGCCAAACAACGCACCAAACAGCCCGCCGACGGTGCCCATGGGAATCGACCAACCTTTGGAAAGTTGTGTGGGCCGCGCCTTCACCGACAAGCTGTAGATCGCATAGACGCTGATAAACATGCCCATCAGCAGCAGCAACAGATCCGAATGCAGGTTGAGCAAAAAGATCACGCCTAGCGTGCAACCGATTGCCATGCACGGCAGCAACCGCAGCAGCTCGGGCTTGTTTACATCTCGCCGCGATTGCAGCAGGTTGCCAAAGGCGGCGACAAAATCCAGCAGCACCAGCAGCGGAATGATCTTCGACAGTGGCATAAACACGATCAGGATCGGCCCCGCCACCAGCGCCGTGCCAAACCCGGCGATACCAAACACGACGTAGGCCACCACCACGCCGAGGCCGATCACCAGCCAATCAACACCGCCAAACGACCACTCACTCATCAGCTCAACCGGGCTCATGGGCACGTCCTTGTAAAGAGAAGGCCACCACTTTAGCCATCGTCGAGTGTTGCGACTAATATCTTCAAAGCCCTCCACCCATCTCGAAAAGGCATGACGTGTGATCTCCACTCGCCAACTGCGCTACTTCGTCGAAATCGCCGACAGCGGCAGCTTCAGCGCTGCGGCCGAGCGCCTGTTCGTGGCGCAATCAGCCCTGAGCCGACAGATCAAGGAGCTGGAAGCCCAGCTGCAAACCCCCTTGTTCGAACGCACCGCGCGCCACCCTCGGCTGACGGCGGCCGGTGAAGCCTTCTACCCTCGGGCGCGCAACCTGCTGAGCGAGTTGCTCAAAGCCGGTGAAATGGCGACGCAGGTGGGTAAGGGTAAACTTGGCACGTTACGCCTGAGCCATTCGAGTACCGTGCCGATGAGCGGGCCATTGCTGCAAGGCATCAGCACCTGGCTGGCGCGCTGCCCCGGCGTGTCGATGGATATCGTCAAACTGTCCTCTGAAGCACAGCTGGAGGACATTGCCGACGGTCGCCTGGACGTCGGGCTATTGCGCTTGCCGGTGTTGCGCCAGCGCGAAGGTGTGCGTGTGACGCCTTTATATAGCGAACAGCTGTTGCTCGCGGTGCCGCCGGATCACCCGTTGGCGCACCGCGACACGCCGGTGGAATTGGTGCAGCTCAGGGACGAAGCGTTTATCTCTGTCCCTCACCCCCAACGCGGCGGCCTGAGTTATCTGTCAGCCGAATTGTGTATGCGTGCCGGCTTTTTCCCCAAGGCTGCGCGGGTGATGTCGCGCAAGACCACCCAGCTGCAATTGATCCAGGCCGGCTTCGGCATTGCCTTGTTACCAAAATCCATGCAGGCCATCGCCCCCGCCAACGTGCACTTTTTGCCCCTGGCCGACCCGGACTGCCTCAGTACCGTGGCGCTGGCCTGCGCGCAAACGCCGAGCGCGCTGGTCGAGCAATTCTGCCAAACCTTGCACGAATGCCTATAAACTGCCGCCCATGATTAAAGATCCTTTTGCCCGTCTGGGCCTGGACCGCGAAGTCCTGACTGTCAGCCAGCTCAACGGCCGCGCGCGGGTGTTGCTGGAAGACGTGTTCACCAATATCTGGGTCGAAGGCGAGATCTCCAACCTCGCCCGCCCGGCCTCCGGCCACGTGTATTTCACCCTCAAGGACAGCGGCGCCCAGGTGCGTTGCGCGTTGTTTCGCAACAATGCCGCCAGGGTGCGCCAGGCATTGAAGGACGGCCTGGCGGTCAAGGTGCGCGGCAAGGTCTCGCTGTTCGAGGGCCGTGGCGACTACCAGTTGATCCTCGACACCGTGGAGCCTGCCGGCGATGGTGCGCTGCGCCTGGCCTTTGATGCGCTGAAGGAAAAACTCAGTGCCGAAGGCCTGTTCAGCGCCGAACGCAAGGTGCCGTTGCCGGCGCACCCGCGGCGCATCGGCATTATCAGTTCGCCGACCGGCGCGGTAATCCGCGACATCATCAGCGTGTTTGGCCGCAGGGCGCCGAACGTTGAACTGACACTGATCCCTACGGCGGTACAAGGCCGCGAAGCCGTGTCGCAGATTGTGCGCGCCCTCAAGCTGGCCGATGCGCGAGGCTTCGATGCGCTGATCCTGGCCCGTGGCGGTGGTTCGCTGGAAGACCTGTGGTGCTTCAACGAAGAAGCCGTGGCGCGTGCCGTGGATGCCTGCGTGACGCCGATCGTCAGTGCCGTCGGCCATGAGACCGATGTGTCGATCTGCGACTTCGTCGCCGACGTGCGCGCGCCGACCCCTTCCGCTGCCGCCGAATTGCTCGCACCCGACGCCAGCCACCTGGTGCGCCAGGTCGAAAACCTGCACCGCCGGCTGGTGATGCTGATGCGCAATCGCCTGAGCCACGACCGCCTGCGCCTTGAGGGCATGGCTCGGCGCCTGCGCCACCCGGGCGAACGCCTGCGCCAACAGGCCCAGCGCCTCGACGACCTGGACATGCGCATGCGCCGCGCCTTCGAGCGCAGCCTCAATACCCGTCGCGAACGCTTGATCCGCCTGGAAACCCGCCTCGCCGGCCAACACCCCGGCCGCCAGTTGGCCCTGCTGCGCCAACGCCTGGACAGCCTCGCCGAACGCCTGCCCCGCGCCATGCGCGAAGGCCTCAAGGCGCGCCGTCTGCAACTGCAAAGCCAGGTGCAGACGCTGCAAGTGGTCAGCCCGCTGGCGACTCTCGGCCGGGGTTACAGCATCCTGCTCGACGAGCGTGGCCAGGCGATCCGCAACGCCGCGCAAACCCATACCGGCCAGCGCCTGACCGCACGCCTCGGTGAAGGCCAACTGCAGGTGCGAGTGGAAGATAACCACCTGACGCCCGTTACCCTTTCATTACTGGATTGATTGATGCCACGTTTATTGAGCTTGTTGATGCTGTTGTGCCTCACCTTCACCGCCCATGCCGAAAGCTACATCACCCGGCTGCTGAACAAGCCGGTGCCCGGTGGCGTCGCGGTGGTTGACCTGGGCGCCTCGCTTGCGGCCCCGAAAGCCACCTATCAGGGCAAACCGGTATTGGTGGTGAAGGAACAGGACACGTGGCTGGCGATTGTCGGCATTCCATTGACCGTCAAACCGGGCAACGAACGCATCAGCAGTGGCGGCCAAACCTTGCCGTTTGTCGTCGGCTACAAGAAGTACCCCGAACAACGCATCACCCTGAAGAACAAACGCCAAGTCAACCCGAACCCTGCGGACGTCAAACGCATCGAAAGCGAGATCCCTTTACAGCTGGGCGCCTATCGCACGTTCAGCCCCAACACGCCGAGCAACCTGCTGCTGGACAAACCCGTCAATGGCCCACTCTCCAGCAAGTTCGGCGTACGCCGTTTCTTCAATGGAGAAGAGCGCAATCCCCACGCCGGGCTTGACTTCGCAGTGCCCACCGGCACGCCGATCAAGTCACCGGCTGCGGGCAAAGTCATTCTCACCGGCAACTACTTCTTTAATGGCAATACCGTCTTCGTTGATCACGGCCAGGGCTTTATCAGCATGTTCTGCCATTTATCGAAGATCGATGTGAAGACCGGCCAAGCGCTGGCACGGGGTGACGTAGTCGGCAAGGTTGGCTCAACCGGCCGAGCGACCGGGCCTCACCTGCACTGGAACATCAGCCTAAACGAAGCACGGGTCGACCCGGCGATCTTTATCGGCGCGTTCCAGCCCTGATGTAAATAGTGCGCATACCGGCCTCATCGCGGGCAACCCCGGCTCCCACCGAGAATCGCGTTTACCTGTGGGAGCCGGGCTTGCCCGCGATGGCGCCAGGCCTGCCAGCACAATTGCGCACCCGATAGAAACCACGCAATTAAAAGCAACACTCACCTCTAGAATCGCCATAAAATCTCGCCCTATCGCCAGATTAGAGAACTTCTCTCAATTTTTCTCGACTGCTTGCCATCTTTCACCCCGGCGGTTAGGGTTGAGCTTATGAAAACCTCTCACACCCTCATTCAGCTCCGCCAGCACCGCAGCCTGTGCCTCGTCAGCGCACGACTGCCAGGCTGAATCGTTCTGCCTCGTCCCCAGCTTCGCCCCCAATAACAGATTTACGGCAGGCCGCCTTTTCTCGGCCCTTACCACAAAGGATTTTCCGATGAGCATGCTCAAAGACCCGTCTTCGAAGTACCGTGCGTTCCCGACCATCGATATCCCCGACCGCACCTGGCCGTCGAAAACCATCACCGAAGCGCCGATCTGGTGCAGTTCCGACCTGCGTGATGGCAACCAGTCGCTGATCGAGCCGATGGACGCGGTGAAAAAGCTGCGCTTCTGGAAGACGCTGGTCGCCGTTGGCGTGAAGGAAATCGAGGCCTCGTTCCCGGCCGCTTCGCAAACCGACTTCGACTTCGTGCGCACCCTGATCGAAGACAACCACATCCCCGAGGACACCACTATCCAGGTGCTGACCCAGGGCCGTGAAGACTTGATCGCACGCACCTTCGAATCGCTGCGTGGCGCGAAGAAAGCCATCGTGCACTTGTACAACGCGACCTCGCCGTCGTTCCGCCGCATCGTGTTCAACCAGGACAAGGACGGCATCAAGGCCATCGCGGTCAACGCGGCCAAGCTGTTCGTCAAATATGCCGCACAGCAGCCGGAAACCCAGTGGACCTTCGAATACTCCCCGGAAACCTTCAGCGCCACCGAGCTGGAGTTCGCCAAGGAAGTGTGTGACGCGGTGATCGAGGTATGGAACCCGACGCCAGAGCACAAGATGATCCTCAACCTGCCAGCCACGGTTGAATGCGCCACGCCGAACATCTATGCCGACCAGATCGAGTGGTTCGGCCGCCATATCAACCGCCGTGACAGCGTGATCATCAGCCTGCACACCCACAACGACCGTGGCACCGGCGTGGCCGCCACCGAGCTGGGCCTGATGGCCGGCGCCGACCGTGTCGAAGGCTGCCTGTTTGGCAACGGCGAGCGTACCGGCAACGTCGACCTGGTCACCGTGGCCTTGAACATGTACACCCAGGGCCTCGACCCGCAACTGGACTTCTCCGACATCGACGGCGTGCGCAAAGTCGTCGAGGAGTGCAACCAGATCCAGGTACACCCGCGCCACCCGTACGTGGGCGATCTGGTACACACCGCGTTCTCCGGCTCCCACCAGGACGCGATCCGCAAGGGTTTCACCCAACAGAAAGCCGACGCACTGTGGGAAGTACCGTACTTGCCGATCGACCCGGCCGATATCGGTCGCAGCTACGAAGCAGTGATTCGTGTGAACAGCCAGTCCGGCAAAGGCGGCATCGCCTACCTGCTGGAGCAGGAATACGACATCAGCTTGCCGCGCCGCATGCAGATCGAATTCAGCCAAGTGGTACAGGCTGAGACCGATCGCGTCGGCCTGGAAATGACCGCACCACAGATTTACGCCTTGTTGCAGCGTGAATACCTGCAAGCCAACACGCCGTATGCGCTGGTCAGCCATCGCCTGCAGGAAGAGAACGGCAACAGCACGGTGGAAGTGGAAGTCTCGGGCAAAGGCCAGGGCGAAACCAACCTGCGCTGGCACGGCAAGGGCTACGGCACCCTCGAAGCGCTGGTTGCCGCGCTGCCGATCAAGGTCGAGATCATGGACTACAACGAACACGCCATCGGCGCCGGCACCAATGCCAAAGCCGCGGCCTACATCGAACTGCGTGTGAATGGCGAGCGCCCGGTGCACGGCGTGGGGATTGATGAAAACATCACTACAGCCAGCTTTAAAGCGGTGTTCAGCGCCCTGAACCGTTCGTTGAGCCAGTTGGAAGCGAAAGCGGCGTAAGCCTTACCGCTGAACTGCAAAGGCCCCTGAGTGAGAACTCAGGGGCCTTTTTGTTGAACCTTGAAAATGCGCTGGCTGTGAGGGCCTCATCGCGGGCAAGCCCGGCTCGCACATTTGACTGTGTTCACAAATCAAAATGTGGGAGCGGGCTTGCTCGCGAAAGCGGTCTGTCAGACAAACTCAAAAATATCAGCGTCGAGATTCGCCGGAAACTTGGTGCGATACGCCGCCAACTCCGCAGCATTCAGGCACACCTGAAACACCCCGTCCGCCTCCCCTGCGCTCAGCAGCGTCTCACCCTGGAAATCCAGCACCTGACTGTCCCCTGTGTAGGCAAAACCTTTGCCATCGGTACCCACCCGATTCACGGCCGCTACGTAGCACAGGTTCTCGATGGCTCGCGCCGGTAACAGCCGATTCCAATGCTGGCGTCGCGCACCCGGCCAGTTGGCGGTATACAGCAGCAGATCCGTGTCCTGCGCATCTCGACTCCACACCGGGAAACGCAGGTCGTAGCAAATCAGCGGACGAATACGCCAGCCCTTCAACTCAAACAGCACCTGACGCTCGCCCGGCGTGTAATGGTCGTGTTCGCCCGCCATGCGGAACAGGTGGCGCTTGTCGTAATGCAGCACCTCGCCATCCGGCCGCGCCCATAACAGGCGGTTGCGGTGGCTGCCGTCGGCGGCCTGGATGATCACGCTACCCGTGATCACCGCCTTATATTTCGCCGCCTGCGCCTGGAGCCAGTGCTGGGTCGGGCCGTTTTCCCGTTCTGCAAGGGTCTGCGACTCCATTGAGAAACCGGTGGTAAACATCTCCGGCAACACAATCAGATCGGCGCCCTTGGCCTGTTCCAGTAGCAACTCAAAATGTTCAAGGTTGGCCTGACGGTCATGCCATACCAGACTGGTCTGGACCAAGGCGATATTCAGGTCGGGTAATGCACTCAGATCACGCATAGTTTTTCCGCCGCGTGCTGCAGCGTCTCCTCGCGTTTGGCGAAACACAGGCGCACCAGGCGCTGGCCTTCGGGCGGGTGCTGATAAAACACCGACACCGGAATCGTCGCCACGCCGTGCTCGCGGGTCATCCACAGTGACATGGCAACGTCATCCAGGTCCGGGCGAATCTGTGCGTAATCCACCAGTTGGAAGTAGGTGCCGGTAACCCGGGTAAAGCTGAAACGCGACGGCGCCAGCAAGTCGCAGAACAGATCACGCTTGGCCTGGTAAAAAGCCGGCAGCTCTTCGACGTGTTCCGGGTGTTCGGCCATGAAGTCAGCCAAAGCGTACTGCAAAGGCGTCACGCCGCAGAAGTTGACATATTGATGCACCTTGCGCAGTTCAGCGGTAAGTGCTGGAGGCGCAACCACATAACCGGTTTTCCAGCCGGTGACGTGGTAAGTCTTGCCGAAGGAACTGACCACAAACGCCCGCTGATAAAGCTCTGGGTGGGCCAGCACGCTGACATGGTGCAGGCCGTCGAACACCAGGTATTCATAGACTTCATCGCTGACCAGGTAGATATCACGGTCGCGGATCAGTTCAGCCAATTGATCCAGTTCGGCGCGGCTGATCAGCGCACCGGTGGGGTTGTGCGGGGAATTAAGGATGATCATGCGCGTACGCGGCGAGAGCGCAGCCTTGAGCTTCTCAAAGTCCAGGGCGAAGCCTTGCAGGCTCAGTTGCACGTGCACGCAGCGACCACCGGCCAACTCAACCGAGGGCTCATAGCTGTCATAGCTGGGGTCGAACACAATGACCTCATCGCCGCTGCGAATCACCGCCTGAATTGCGCAGAAAATTGCTGCCGTGGCGCCTGGCGTGATGGTCACTTCACTGTCGGGGTTGACCGCGGCGCCATAGCTGCGGGCGATCTTGGCCGCCACTTGCTGACGCAGGGCCGGCAAGCCGGTCATCGGTGAATATTGGTTATGCCCACTGGCAACGTGTTTGCCCACCGCATCAAGCAACGCCTTCGGGCCATTGAAATCAGGAAAGCCCTGGGACAGGTTGAGCGCGCCGGTTTCGGCAGCGAGTTGCGACATGGTGGTGAAAATGGTCGTGCCGACATTCGGCAGCTTGCTGGTGATCATCGGAGGCCCCTGCAGGTGAGCCCCAAGTTTTAAGCTGCCGGCCGCGTGGGGTCAAGGCACAAACCGCCAGGCACAAAAAAGGGCTCCATAGGAGCCCTCTCTTGCAGCGTGCAGCCTACAACGTGAAGCGGCGGTTATTTCTTGTCGCGGCGCTTCTTGTCAGCCTTTTTGTGGTGAGTCATCAAACGACGCTTCTTGTTCACCTGACGGTCAGTCAAGGTGTTCTTGTTGCCCTCGTATGGGTTCTCGCCACCCTTGAACTCGATACGGATCGGCGTACCGACCAGTTTCAAGACACGGCGGTAGGTGTTTTCCAGGTAACGCACATAGGACTTTGGCACCTTCTCGATCTGGTTACCGTGAATCACGATAATCGGCGGGTTGGCACCACCCAAGTGGGCGTAACGCAGTTTGATGCGGCGGTTGTTGACCATCGGCGGTGCGTGCTCGCCGACGGCGTCTTCCAGGATCTGGGTCAGACGGTTGGTCGGCCAGCGGGTAACCGCGGACTTGAACGAGTTCTGTACGGAAGCGTAGAGGTTGCCCACGCCGGTGCCGTGCAGTGCCGAGATAAAGTGGATATCGGCGAACTCAACGAAGAACAGGCGACGCTGCAGCTCGATCTTGACGAAATCGCGCTCGCTCGGCGTCATGCCGTCCCACTTGTTGATTGCGATCACCAGGGCGCGACCGGCTTCCAGGGCAAAGCCCAGCAAGTTGAGGTCGTGGTCCACCACGCCTTCGCGGGCGTCCATCACGAAGATCACCACGTTGGCGTCTTTGATCGCCTGCAGGGTTTTGACCACCGAGAACTTTTCAACTTCCTCGTGGATCTTGCCGCGCTTGCGCACACCGGCGGTGTCGATCAGCGTGTACTTCTCGTCGTTACGCTCGAACGGGATGTAGATACTGTCACGGGTGGTGCCGGGTTGGTCATACACGATGACCCGGTCTTCACCGAGCATGCGGTTAACCAGCGTCGACTTGCCGACGTTCGGGCGACCAATGATGGCGATCTTGATACCGTCTTTTTCGCTCGGGCCAGGAATGCGCTTGGCTTCCTCACCTTCGGCGACGATCTCTGCTTCGCCCTCTTCTTCTTCGTCGTCATCCTTGGGGAAGTCGCGCAAGGCGATTTCCAGCATCTGGGTGATGCCGCGACCGTGCGCACCGGCGACCGGAATCGCGTCGCCCAGGCCCATCGGGCTGAACTCGGCACGGGCAGCCTCAGGATCGATGTTATCGATCTTGTTGGCGACCAAATAGGACCGCTTGTTGCGCTTGCGCAGGTGCTCGCCAATCATCTGGTCGGCAGCGGTGTAGCCCGCACGGGCGTCCACCAGGAACAACACGACATCGGCTTCTTCAATGGCCAGCAGCGACTGCTCGGCCATCTTTTCGTCCATGCCATGCTCGTCACCGGAGATACCACCGGTGTCGACAATAATGTAGGAGCGCCCTTGCCACTTTGCCTCACCGTATTGGCGATCACGGGTCAGACCGGACAAGTCGCCGACAATGGCGTCGCGAGTCCTGGTCAGGCGGTTGAACAAGGTGGACTTGCCGACGTTAGGTCGGCCCACCAGGGCGATTACGGGAACCATGCGGCTCTCCACTTCGTTATTTCAGAAAATACAAAAGCCGCTGCAAGGCAGCGGCTGGTGCTCGGGGCAGCATATTCAAATGCCGCATGCCCCGCCGAAGCGGGGCCGCCTGGGTTTTACCCCAAGCATGGTTCTTTACTTGATGGTCAGGGCTTCCAGCTTGCCGCTGTTGCCAAACACGTAAAGCATGTTACCCACAACCAGCGGACGGGCACGCAGGCCGTCGCTGTCGATACGTTCGCGGCCGACAAAACGACCGTCCACCTGGCTCAGCAGATGCAGGTAACCTTCGAAGTCACCTACCGCTACGTAGCTGGAGAACACTTCCGGTGCCGACAGTTGACGGCGGGCCAGAGAGTCGTTGCTCCACAATGCAGTGGTGGAACGCTCGTCGACACTTTCAACGGTGCCAGACGCCAGGCTTACGTAGACGCTGCCAAACCCTTGGGCGACACCCGCATAGCTGGAAGCATCACGCTGCCAGTTGATGCGGCCGCTTTGCAGGTCCAGCGCCGCAACGCGGCCCTGGTAGGTGGCGACGTAGATGGTTTCGCCCGACAGCAGCAAGCCGCCGTCGATGTCCACCACGCGATCCAGCTCGGAACGACCCTGAGGGATTGCCACACGGGTTTCCCAGGCCGGCACGCCGTTCTGGGTATCCAGGGCGACCACTTTACCGGTCGACAGGCCTGCAATGGCCAGGTTGTTGGTCACAATCGGACCACTGGTGCCGCGCAGGGTCAACACCGCTGGGGTGCTGTCGTACAACCAGCGCTGGTTGCCGGTGGCGGCATCCAGGCCAATCACACGGTCGTCCTGGGTTTGCACCACGACGATATCGCCGTTGGTGGCAGGCGCGGAGAGCACTTCACTGGTCACGCGAGCGCGCCATTTCTCTTCACCCGATGCGGAGTCCAGAGCAACCACGTCGCCCTTGAGCGTACCCACCAGCACCATGCCGTAGCCGACGCCCACACCACCGGAAACCGGCAGCTCGAGGTCTTTCTTCCACTTGACGTCGCCATTCATGCGATCCATGGCAATGATCACGCCGGTGGAGTCAGTGGCCACAATGTTGTCGCCGTCGATTGCCGGCTGCAACAGGTTGTACAGGTCGCCCTGACCATCACCCACGGAGCGGCTCCACTGCTTTTGCAGGACCACTTCTTCCTTGAAGCTGGTCAGCTCGGCAGGAGGCAGTTCTTTTTTACTGTTGCTGCTGCAACCCGCGGCCAGAACGGCCAGAGCCAGCAATGCTGCATGTTTCCAACGGATCACGTCACGCATCCCCTTTGGCCAAGTCGTCCAGCTTGATTTGTAAGCCACCGACCGCCGCTTCATCAGACAGCGCCGCTTTGGCTTTTTGGTACGCAGCATGGGCTTCATCGGTACGACCCAATTGGACCAAAAGGTCGCCCTTGAGCTCTTCGCGAGTGGCCACGAATGCCTTGTCAGCATCGCCGTCGAGCAGTTTGAGTGCTTCGTCAGCCTTGTTCTGTGCCGCCAATACCTGAGCCAGGCGCTGACGTGCGATTTCACCCAGGGTCGGGTTCGTCGGCTTGTCGGCGATGGCCTTCAGCTCAGTGGCTGCGTCGTCCAGCTTGCCGGTGTCGACCGCGACTTTCGCGACGAACAGGCTGCCGTACTGGGCGTAAGTGCTACCGCCGAACTCGCTTTTCAGCTTGCCGGCCAGGTCCGCCACTTGGGCAGGATCGGGCTTGCCGTTCGGCGTCAGGGTGGTTTCCAGCAATTGCTGATAGAGGACCGAGGCGCCTTGGGACTGGTTGGCCTGATACTTGTGCCAGGCTTGCCAGCCGAACACCACCACTAAAGCCAGCAGGCCGCCAGTAACCAGAGGCTTGCCGTTACGCTGCCACCAGTCCTTGAACTCGGCCATCTGCTCATCATCAGTACTCGACACCCCAATACTCCTTAATCGCTAAATTCGGCTGTTCGACAGCTTCAACCCTGCACGACGCAGGTGGCCAAGTGCGCGGCGAGCGCATCAAAGGCAATGTTCTGTTGCTCGCCCTGACCACGCAGGGGTTTGAAACCTATCACTTGCTGGGCCAGTTCGTCATCGCCCAGGATCAGTGCATACAGCGCACCGCTCTTGTCGGCCTTCTTGAACTGGCTCTTGAAGCTGCCGGCGCCGGCATTGATCTGCAGGCGCAGGTTCGGCAACTGGTCACGCACTTTTTCGCTCAGGGCCAGGGCTGCCAGTTCGGCGGCCTCGCCAAAGGCGCAGAGGTACACGTCCACCTGACGGGAGATTTCTTCCGGGACCTGCTCCAGGGTTTCCAGCAGCAGGATCAGCCGCTCGATACCCATCGCAAAACCCACGCCGGTGGTCGGCTTGCCGCCCATTTGCTCGACCAGGCCGTCGTAGCGACCACCGGCACATACGGTGCCTTGGGCGCCAAGCTTGTCGGTGACCCACTCGAATACGGTCTTGCTGTAGTAATCGAGGCCACGAACCAGTTTAGGGTTGATCACGTAGGGAATACCGGCTGCATCCAGGCGAGCCTTGAGGCCCTCGAAGTGCACGCGGGATTCGTCGTCCAGGTAGTCGGCCATTTTCGGCGCGTCGACCAGTACGGCCTGGGTCTCGGCGTTCTTGGTATCAAGGACGCGCAACGGGTTGGTTTTCAGACGGCGCTGGCTGTCTTCATCCAATTTGTCCAAGTGAGCAGACAGGTACTCGACCAGGGCGACGCGATAGCGACCCCGGGATTCGCTGGTGCCCAGGCTGTTGAGTTCAAGCTTGACCGCGTCGCGGATGCCGAGCAGGCCCCACAGGCGCCAGGTCAGCACGATCAGCTCGGCGTCGATGTCCGGACCATCGAGGTTGAACACCTCGAGGCCGATCTGGTGGAACTGGCGATAACGGCCTTTCTGCGGGCGCTCGTGGCGGAACATCGGGCCGATGTACCACAACTTCTGCGGCTGGCCACCACCGGTGAGGCCATGCTCGAGCACGGCACGCACGCAAGCGGCGGTACCTTCCGGACGCAAGGTCAGGGAGTCGCCGTTACGGTCTTCAAAGGTGTACATCTCTTTTTCGACGATGTCGGTCACTTCACCGATGGAGCGCTTGAACAGCTCGGTGAATTCGACGATCGGCATGCGGATCTGCTTGTAACCGTAGTTATCCAGCAGGCGCGCGACCGTGTTCTCGAAGTAGCGCCACAGTGGCGTCTGCTCCGGCAGGATGTCGTTCATGCCACGAATGGCTTGCAGAGACTTGCTCACATCTAATCCTTAAATTCGTTCTTAGCCGCGCGCGATCAGCGCTGCGTCAGCCGCGACCTTCTCGGCCGCTTTCTGGCGGATCAGCTTTTCCAGCTCATCCACCAGATTGTCATTCGTTAACTTCTGTGACGGCTTGCCGTCGATGTAAATCAGGTTCGGGGTGCCGCCGGTCAGGCCTACATGCGCCTCTTTGGCTTCACCCGGGCCGTTGACCACACACCCGATCACCGCAACATCGAGCGGAACCAGCAGGTCTTCGAGGCGCATCTCCAGGTCGTTCATGGTTTTCACCACGTCGAAGTTCTGCCGCGAGCAACTCGGGCAGGCAATGAAGTTGATGCCACGGGAACGCAAACGCAGGGATTTGAGAATGTCGTAGCCGACTTTCACTTCCTCTACGGGGTCTGCCGCCAGGGAGATGCGGATAGTATCGCCAATCCCTTCGGCGAGCAGCATACCGAGACCCACCGCAGATTTCACTGTGCCTGAGCGCAAACCACCCGCTTCAGTGATACCCAGGTGCAGCGGCTGCACGATTTCCTTGGCCAGCAGGCGGTAGGCTTCTACCGCCATGAACACGTCGGAGGCCTTTACGCTGACCTTGAAGTCCTGGAAATTCAGGCGTTCAAGGTGTTCAACGTGGCGCAGCGCCGATTCAACCAGCGCCGCCGGGGTCGGCTCGCCGTATTTTTTTTGCAGGTCTTTTTCCAGGGAACCGGCGTTGACGCCGATACGGATCGGAATCCCGCGGTCACGCGCCGCATCCACCACCGCGCGCACACGGTCTTCGCGACCGATGTTGCCCGGGTTGATGCGCAGGCAGTCGACGCCCAGTTCGGCCACGCGCAATGCGATCTTGTAGTCGAAGTGAATGTCGGCAACCAGCGGCACCTTGACCAGTTGCTTGATGCGACCAAATGCTTCGGCAGCGTCCATGTCCGGTACGGAAACCCGCACGATGTCGACACCGGCCGCTTCCAGACGGTTGATCTGGGCGACGGTGGCGGCGACATCATTGGTGTCGCTGTTGGTCATGCTCTGCACCGCGATAGGGGCATCGCCACCCACCGGCACCGAGCCGACCCAGATCTTGCGCGATACGCGACGTTTGATTGGAGATTCGCCGTGCATGACTATTGTCCCAACTTGAGGCGAGCGGTCTCGCCACTGGTGAACGGCGCCACGTCCACAGGCTGGCCGTTGTAGGCCACTTGCGCGCCACGGGCATAACCCAGACGCAGCGTCAACGGAGGCTTGCCGCCTTGGTCAAGCGTATCTCCCTTACGCTTCAAACCGCTAAACAGCACTTTGCCATTGCCATCGGTGACTTGCGTCCAGCAGTCAGCGATGAAGGTAATCTGGATATGCCCATCGCCGGCCGCCAAGACCGGCGTGGTAGGTGGCGAGACTGCCGGCGCTGCCGGTGCAACCGGTGCAACGGCTGCTGGAGCCTGTGCCGGCGCGGCTGGCGCATGTGCCTGGGCCACCGGGGCCGCCGCAGTGGCAGGCACCGTCGGAGCGGGCACGACGGCAGTCGCAGCAGGTGCCGTGGTGGCTTCCGGTGCAGGTTGCTCGGCGGTGGCCGGCGCTTCTGGCGCGGCCTGCCCTTGAGCAACAGCCTGGTCTTCCGGCTCATCCAGCGGATGAATCTGGGTGGTGCCGTCGGCGCTTTCGACTTCGACGTGCTCCAGGGCGTTGCTGGTCAGGTCCTTGGTGCGCTGGGAGGCTTGGTCCTGCCACCAGACGAAGCCGCCGCCGATCACCGCGATCAACAGCAAGAGGCTGACAATACGCAAAATCGTGTGGGAAACCCGCACCGGCTCTTCGATGCGACCGAGGCCATGCACATTGCTGCCCTGGGAGTCGGTGCCGGTGAATTGATCGAACGCTTGAACCAGTACGGTTTGGTCAATGCCCAACAACTTGGCATAGGCGCGGATATAGCCGCGGGCAAAGGTATGCCCAGGCAGCTTGTCGAACGCGCCGGCTTCCAGGTTGCCCAGGGACGTGGCGGTCAAATTGAGCTTGAGGGCCACTTCTGCCAGCGACCAACCATTGCTTTCGCGGGCCTGACGCAAGGTTTCGCCTGGGTTTACGCGATTAGCTGCTACAACTTCCGGGTGCGCCGCTTTCATCATTGCTCCGACAGGTATTGCTGATATTCCGGCGTACCGGGATAGAGTCGTTCGAGTTGCTGGCCAAAACGTGCGGCCGTGTCGCGTTCTTCATGAACCGTCGCCAGGCGCACACCGAGCAATAGACTACGTGCATTTTGCCCGCTGAGCAGGCTAAAACGCTCGTAATAGTCACGTGCCGGCACATAATGCCTGTCTTCGTAAGACAACTCAGCCATTTCGAGCAACGCGCGTGGCTGACGACCGTTCAGGTGCAGGGCTTTTTCCAGCTGCCGCCGGGCGCTATCGCGCTGGCCAAGACGCACCGAGGTCACCCCAAGGTTCTCGAAGACGCGCGAGCGCTCAGGATAGAGAGTATCGGCGCTGGCTTGTTGGAAATAACGGGCGGCCTGGTCATAACGTTGCTGCTCGAACAGAAAGCTGCCGTAATTGTTCAGCAGCCGAGGGTCGGCAGGACGCGCGGCCAAGGCCTTGTGGAAATACTGATCGGCCAGTTCGGGCTCGGCCTGAGCCTGGAATACCAAGGCCAGTGCGGCATTCGCGTCGGCATCGGCGCTGTCCAGCGCCAAAGCCTTTTTCAACGGCACCTTGGCCTGCTCGCTCATGCCTTGGCGCAGATACCCCAAGCCCAATTGCACATAGGCAACTCGCGCTTCATCACGGCCTTTATCGGTTTGCAAAGGGCTGTCATGGCCCGATGAAACACAACCGGCCACGAGGCCGGTAAAAAGTAAAAGCAGCGCAAGGCGCAAGGGCATAGAGATCCTCTCTCAGATTCGATTCACAGCGATTTGCGGCAAATCTTCGGCGGCGTTAAGTTCGCGCACGGCGATATAACGTTCGCTGCGACGGGTGCGATCCAGCACCTGCCCGACCAATTGGCCACAGGCGGCGTCAATGTCTTCACCACGCGTGGTGCGGACGGTGACGTTGTAGCCGGCCTGGTGCAGTTGATCCTGGAAACGGCGGATGGCGTTGTTGCTCGGCCGTTCGTAACCAGAATGTGGAAACGGGTTAAACGGAATCAGGTTGATCTTGCACGGGGTGTTCTTGAGCAGCTCGATCATCTCGACCGCGTGCTCGACCTTGTCGTTGATGTCCTTGAGCATGGTGTACTCAATGGTCAACACACGCTTTTCGCCCAAGGTCGCCATGTAACGCTGGCAAGATTCGAGCAGCATCTTAAGCGGATACTTCTTGTTGATCGGCACCAATTGGTTACGCAATGCGTCATTCGGTGCGTGCAACGACAACGCCAGGGAGACGTCGATGTGCTTGGCCAGCTCATCGATCATCGGCACCACGCCGGAGGTCGACAGGGTTACACGGCGCTTGGAGATGCCGTAACCCAGGTCGTCCATCATCAAATGCATGGCGGCAACGACGTTATCGAAGTTCAGCAGCGGCTCACCCATGCCCATCATCACCACGTTGGTGATGGCACGGTCGACGGTCGCCGGGACGCTGCCAAAGGATTTGTTGGCAATCCACACCTGGCCGATGACTTCGGCGGCAGTGAGGTTGCTATTGAAGCCTTGCTTGCCGGTGGAGCAGAAACTGCAGTCCAGGGCACAGCCTGCCTGGGACGAAACGCACAAAGTACCGCGCTTGCCCTGGGGAATGTACACGGTCTCGACGCAGCTGCCGGACGCCACGCGCACCACCCACTTACGGGTGCCGTCGCTGGAGATGTCCTCGCTGACAACTTCGGGACCACGGACCTCAGCAATGGCCTTGAGCTTGTCGCGCAGGGCCTTGCTGACGTTCGTCATGGCGTCGAAATCGTCGACGCCAAAGTGGTGAATCCACTTCATTACCTGACCGGCACGGAAACGCTTCTCCCCGATTGAGTCGAAGAATTTTTCCATTTCCTGTTGAGTCAGACCCAGCAGGTTGGTTTTAACAGTCGATGTCGTCATGGATTCACCCTCACTCTTTAAGCCGATGCTTAGCGAGCGGTTACTTCAGTAGCAGCGAAAAAGTACGAGATTTCGCGAGCAGCGGCGGCTTCGGAGTCCGAACCGTGAACAGCGTTGGCGTCGATGGATTCAGCGAAGTCAGCACGGATAGTGCCGGCAGCTGCTTCTTTAGGGTTGGTAGCGCCCATCAGCTCACGGTTCAGAGCGATAGCGTTTTCGCCTTCCAGAACCTGAACAACAACAGGACCGGAGATCATGAACGCAACCAGGTCGCCGAAGAAACCACGAGCGCTGTGCTCAGCGTAGAAGCCTTCAGCTTCAGCTTTGGACAGTTGCTTGAGTTTCGAAGCTACAACCTTCAGGCCGGCTTTTTCGAAACGAGTGGTGATCTCGCCGATGACGTTTTTTGCAACAGCGTCAGGCTTGATGATGGAGAAAGTACGTTGAACAGCCATGGTGTAACTCCAGAAACGGTAATTTACGAAAAATTAAACCCGCGAATTATACGCGGGTTATTGGGTATTGCCTAACTGCGTAAAAAGGCGGCTCAGTCTGCTTCTTCGATCCACAGGCCTTGAATCGCCTCCAGAACCTTTTCGCCACCCCGGTCGGGGATGTCGTCGAAGTCCGGCAGCTCCATCACCAGATTGCGCAGCTTGACGAAGTTGACCGTCAGAGGATTGACCTCCGGGTGGGCTTCAGCAAGTTGTATAGCGATTTCTTGTACATCAACCCATTTCAGGCTCATGACATTTCCTTGAATCAATGCGGCGCTTCGGCCGCATGGTTGAGCGAATATTTCGGAATTTCGACGGTGATGTCTTCGGTCCCGACCTTTGCCTGACAGCTTAGGCGAGAAGTCGCCTCCAGGCCCCAGGCGCGATCCAGAAAGTCCTCCTCCAGCTCATCCGCTTCTTCCAGAGAGTTGAAACCCTCGCGAATCACGCAGTGGCAGGTGGTGCAGGCGCAGACACCGCCGCAGGCACTCTCGATCTCGATGTGGTTGTCATGGGCAACTTCGAGGATGGACTTGCCGGTCTCAGCCTCCACAACCATACCTTCCGGGCAATGCTCGGCGTGTGGCAGAAAAATGACCTGCGGCATTAATTATTCCTCGATTTCATTCAGATTGCGTCCCGCCAGGGCGGCTTTTACCGACTGGTCCATACGACGGGCGGCAAAAGCATCGGTCACTTGCGACAAACGCTTGGTCTGTTGCTCGATGGCATAACCATCGTTGCCTTTCATCAATTCGGTCAACTCCTGCATCTGCAGGTCGATGACCATGCGCTCTTCGGCATCCAGCAGGCGCTCGCCGTCAGCATCAAGGGCACCCTGCACCGCTTCAAGCAGGCGCTGGGCATCAACTTGCTGTTCACGCAGTACGCGGGCGACCTTGTCGTCACCAGCGTATTGGAACGAGTCCTTGAGCATCTTGGCGATTTCGCCGTCGGTCAGACCGTAGGACGGTTTGACCTGGATGCTGGCTTCAACGCCCGAGGCCAGCTCACGCGCAGCCACGCTGAGCAGGCCATCGGCGTCGACCTGATAGGTGACGCGAATCTTCGCTGCACCGGCCACCATCGCCGGGATGCCGCGCAGTTCAAAGCGCGCCAGGGAGCGACAGTCGCTGATCAGCTCGCGCTCGCCTTGCAGCACGTGAATCATCATGGCCGTCTGGCCGTCTTTGTAGGTGGTGAAGTCCTGGGCACGGGCGACGGGGATGGTGGTGTTGCGTGGAATCACCTTCTCCATCAGGCCGCCCATGGTTTCCAGCCCCAGGGACAGCGGGATCACGTCGAGCAGCAGCAATTCGCCACCGTCGCGCTTGTTGCCGGCCAGGGTGTCGGCCTGGATCGCCGCACCGATGGCGACCACTTGATCCGGGTCGATTTCAGTCAGCGGCTGGCGACCAAAGGCTTCGGCGACGGCTTCGCGCACGCGCGGCACACGGGTCGAACCGCCAACCATGACCACGGCCGCCACATCTTCCAGCTCAACACCGGAGTCACGTACGGCACGGCGGCAAGCCCTGAGGCTGCGAGCGACCATCGGCTCGATCAGCGCATCGAAGGCTTCACGGGTCAGTTGAGCCGACCATGAGCCGTAGCAAACCTCTACAGAGTTGGCGTCCGTCAGTGCTTCTTTGGCCGCACAGGCAGTTTGCAGCAAATTACGCTGCGCGCCCGGGTCCAGGTCGGCGGACAAGCCGGCACTGGTGATGATCCAGCCGGCAATCGCGTGATCGAAGTCATCGCCGCCCAGGGCGGTATCGCCGCCGGTGGCCAGCACTTCGAACACACCGCCGGTCAGGCGCAGGATCGAAATATCAAAGGTGCCGCCGCCCAAGTCGTAGATCGCGACCAGGCCTTCGGCGTGCTGATCCAGGCCGTAGGCCACAGCGGCCGCCGTAGGCTCGTTGAGCAAACGCAGCACGTTCAGACCGGCGAGTTTCGCCGCGTCCTTGGTGGCTTGGCGCTGGGCGTCGTCGAAATACGCAGGAACGGTGATCACCGCGCCGACCAATTCACCGCCCAAGGTGGTTTCTGCACGCTGGCGCAGCACCTTGAGGATATCAGCCGAGACTTCCACCGGGCTTTTCGGCCCCTGGACAGTGTCGATGAACGGCATATGGGATTCGCCGCCGACAAAGCGGTACGGCAGCTGGTCGCCCAATTGCTTGACGTCGGACAGACCACGACCCATCAAGCGCTTGACCGACAGCACGGTGTTCAAAGGATCGGAAGACGCCGCCAGCTTCGCCGACTCACCGACTTCGGTGCGATCAGCGTGATAGCGCACGGCGGACGGCAGAATAACCTGGCCATCAACGTCGGGCAGCGGCTCGGACAGGCCGCTGCGCAAGGCGGCGACCAGGGAATTGGTGGTGCCCAGGTCAATCCCGACCGCCAGACGACGCTGGTGCGGTTGAGGGCTTTGGCCGGGTTCGGCGATCTGCAGTAGAGCCATGGTAATCAGGTCTTATCTGTCTATCAGGCGTGCAACACGGGCAGCACTGGGTTAATCGTCGAGGCGCTCTTCTAGCTGGCGCACTTCGTAGGTGAGCTTGTCGAGGAACTGCATGCGCCGCATCAGGCGTTCGGCCTGCTCACGTTGCGCGGCATCATTCCAACAGGCTGCGAAGCTTTCGTTGAGTTCATCCTGGGCCACTTTCAGACGACGCTTGAAGACCGCGACACCGGCCACATCGGCCTCGTCCTGCAAGTCTTCGAGCTCTTCGCGCCATTGCATCTGCTGCATCAGGAAGTCCGGGTCGTGCACCGTGACTTCAATCGGCAACTCGCCACCGTTCATCGCGAGCAGGTAACGCGCGCGCTTCGGGGGGCTTTTAAGCGTCTGATAGGCTTCGTTGAGGCTGGCGGATTTCTCCAGCGCCAGGCGTTGCTCACGCTCGGAAGCGTCAGCGAAGCGGTCCGGATGCACCCCACGCGCCAATTCTCGGTAGCGCGTGGCAAGCTGCTCGAGGTCCAGCCGAAAGCTCGGCTGCAGCTCGAATAAAGCGAAATGACAAGGAGTACCCACAAATAGCCTCAGATGTTGAAGCTTTCGCCGCAGCCACATTCACCGCGTACGTTGGGGTTGTTGAACTTGAAGCCCTCGTTCAACCCTTCCTTGACGAAATCGAGTTCGGTGCCGTCCAGGTAGGTCAGGCTTTTAGGGTCGATGATCACTTTCTCGCCGTGACTTTCGAACACCTGGTCCTCTTCAACTACCTCGTCGACAAACTCCAGCACGTAGGCAAGGCCGGAACAGCCCGTGGTGCGAACACCCAGACGAATCCCCTCACCTTTACCGCGCCCATTCAGGGAGCGGCGAATGTGCTGCGCAGCCGCTTCTGTCATGCTGATAGCCATCGTTGACTCCTTACTCGTCGCCAAATGCTTAGATCAAGCCTTTCTTCTGCTTGTAGTCGCGAACGGCCGCTTTGATAGCGTCTTCGGCGAGTACGGAGCAGTGAATTTTCACTGGCGGCAGTGCCAGTTCTTCGGCCAACTGGGTGTTGCTGATGGTTACAGCCTCATCCAGGGTCTTGCCTTTCATCCACTCGGTAGCGAGGGAGCTGGAGGCAATGGCGGAACCGCAGCCGTAAGTCTTGAACTTGGCGTCTTCGATAACGCCAGCGTCGTTGACCTTGATCTGCAGGCGCATAACGTCGCCGCACGCCGGAGCGCCGACCATGCCAGTGCCGACATCAGGGTCTTCCGCGTTCATCTTGCCGACGTTGCGCGGGTTTTCGTAGTGGTCGATGACCTTTTCGCTGTAAGCCATGGTACTGAATCCTCACTCATCAGGGCCGCTCTGGAACCCTGTAAAAACGTCTGCGTTTTCCGCCACGTTCCTACAGAGCTTGGGTGGCGGCTTCTATAGTTAGTGTGCCGCCCACTCGATCTTGGAAATATCGACACCGTCTTTGTACATGTCCCACAGCGGCGACAGAACGCGCAGCTTGTTGACGGCTTCGCAGACTTTCTGCGCGGCGTAGTCGACTTGCTCTTCGGTGGTGAAACGGCCGAACGTAAAGCGGATCGAGCTGTGTGCCAGTTCGTCGTTGCGGCCCAGGGCGCGCAATACGTACGAAGGCTCAAGGGAAGCCGAGGTGCAGGCCGAACCGGACGAAACCGCCAGGTCCTTGAGCGCCATGATCAGCGACTCGCCTTCGACGTAGTTGAAGCTCAAATTCAGGTTGTGCGGTACGCGGGCAGTCATGCTGCCGTTGACGTACAGCTCTTCAAGGTTCTCGACCTGCTTGTAGAAGCGATCGCTCAGCGCCTTGATGCGCACGTTTTCAGCAGCCATGTCTTCCTTGGCTACGCGGAAGGCTTCGCCCATGCCGACGATCTGGTGGGTCGCCAGGGTGCCCGAACGCATGCCGCGCTCGTGACCGCCGCCGTGCATGGTGGCTTCGATACGCACGCGAGGCTTGCGGCTCACGTACAGCGCGCCAATGCCTTTAGGGCCGTAGGTCTTGTGGGCGGAGAACGACATCAGATCGACTTTCAGCTTCGACAGGTCAATGTCGACCTTGCCGGTGGACTGAGCAGCGTCGACGTGCAGCAGAATGCCCTTGGAGCGGGTCAGTTCGCCGATGGCTGCGATGTCGTTGATGGTGCCGATTTCGTTGTTCACGTGGATCACGGAAACCAGGATGGTGTCTTCACGCAGCGCGGCTTCGATCATGGCCGGGGTGACGATACCGTCGGTGGTTGGCTCGAGGTAGGTCACCTCAAAACCCTCACGCTCCAGTTGGCGCATGGTGTCGAGGACAGCCTTGTGCTCAATCTTGGTGGTGATCAGGTGCTTGCCTTTGGTCGCGTAGAAATGCGCCGCGCCCTTGATTGCCAGGTTGTCGGATTCAGTGGCACCGGAGGTCCAGACGATTTCGCGCGGGTCTGCACCCACCAGGTCGGCGACTTGGCGACGAGCGTTCTCGACCGCTTCCTCGGCTTTCCAGCCGAATACGTGGGAACGGGAGGCCGGGTTGCCGAAGTTTCCGTCGACCAGCAGGCATTCGCTCATCTTTTGCGCGACACGCGGATCAACCGGGGTGGTCGCTGAGTAATCAAGGTAAATCGGCAATTTCATGGACTTTCTCCTAAATCAGGCTGGCTGGCGTGCCGTTAGCTCTGCGGCTGTCACTCGACGGCGGACGCTTCGATCTTGTCCAGACGCGGCGCCTTGGTATTGCAACGGCGCTGGTCCTGACGCTGGGCTACTTCTTGCACCTCACGGCGAGTCACAAGATCAGCCAAGCTGATACCACTCAAAAACTCATGGATCTGCAGGCTCAAGTCACACCACAAGTGGTGGGTCAGGCAGGTGTCGCCAGCGTGGCAATCACCCAAACCCTGGCATTTGGTGGCATCGACGGATTCGTTGACCGCGTCGATCACCTGGGCTACCTGGATGCCCTGCATGTCGCGGGACAGTTGGTAGCCGCCACCTGGCCCACGTACGCTGGAAACCAAGTTGCTACGGCGCAATTTGGCGAACAGCTGTTCGAGGTAGGACAGGGAAATGCCTTGGCGCTCGGAGATATCGGCCAGGGACACCGGCCCAGTTTGCGCGTGCAAGGCCAGGTCAAGCATGGCGGTTACCGCGTATCGGCCTTTTGTAGTCAGTCTCATGGACAAGTACCAAGGTGTTTCAGAATGGGAGCAAGTATGCGATTCCCGAGTATTTAAGTCAACTATAAGACCTAGTGCTTTAGTCGGGATTACCCGTAAAAAGGGCGCGCGAATCATAGCAGGGTGGGGTGGGATGGAACAGCGCGAACGGACAACCCGCACTGCCAGAGACAACGAAGACCACATGTGCGAGCGGGCTTGCTCGCGAAGGCGCTGGGTCAGCCAGTATATTCAGCGACTGACACACCGCTTTCGCGAGCAAGCCCGCCCCCACAAGGGGCTTGGGTGATTGCGAGCGCTCAGCCAGCCTTGGTGGTGGCCGCTTCGTTCTTGATCTCGGCGAAGTCTTCCTCACGCAGCTCAGGCAGGTCCTTGGCGCAGTAGCTGCTGCCCAGCTCCTTCAGCGCGCCGCACATACCGTCCAGTTTGCCGTCGACCGCCTGCAAGTGGTCAAGCAACTGGCCAATGGCGCGCGCCACCGGGTCAGGCATGTCCTCGCTGACGCCATAGGCATCGAAACCGATCTTCTGCGCCATGGCCTTACGCTTGGCTTCCTGTTCGTCGCCGACTTCGGGTTTGACGATGATGCGCCCGGGAATACCCACCACGGTTGCGCCAGGCGGCACGGCCTTGGTGACCACGGCATTGGAGCCGACTTTGGCGCCCGCCCCTACGGTAAACGGGCCAAGCACCTTGGCGCCCGCCCCCACCACCACACCGTCACCCAGTGTCGGGTGGCGCTTGCCTTTGTTCCAGGTAGTGCCGCCCAGGGTCACCCCTTGATAAAGGGTGACGTCGTCACCGATTTCGGCGGTCTCGCCGATCACGATGCCCATGCCATGGTCGATAAAGAAGCGACGCCCGACTTTCGCCCCCGGGTGAATCTCGATTCCGGTCAGCCAGCGACCGAAGTTCGACACCAGCCGCGCCAGCCATTTCCAGCCCATACCCCACAGGGCGCCGGACAGGCGGTGAATCCAGATCGCGTGCATGCCCGGGTAGCAGGTGAGCACTTCAAAGGCGTTGCGCGCCGCCGGGTCACGGTGGAAAACACTCTGGATATCTTCTCGCAAACGCTCGAACATTTTTAATCCTTCCGCTTAAGAAGCTCGCCACGGGCCGCTTTCTGGGTTTCCGTGAGGATGCCACGCAATATATTCATTTCCGCTCGGCTGACCGAGCTGCGCCCGTACAGGCGACGCAGGCGCGCCATCAAGTGCCGTGGCTTTTCAGGATCGAGGAACTCGATGGCCACCAGGGTTTGCTCCAGGTGCTCATAAAACCGCTCCAGCTCGTCCATCGTGGCCAACTCGCCACTTTTGGTCGAGGCGACTTCATCCTTCTCTACCTTGCTCGGCTGACCTTCAGCGGCCAGCCAGGCCATGCGCACTTCATAACTCAACACCTGCACCGCTGCCCCGAGGTTCAGCGAGCTGAACTCAGGGTCGGATGGAATGTGCACGTGGTAATGACATCGCTGCAGCTCTTCATTGGTCAGGCCGGAATCTTCACGACCGAACACCAAGGCGATTTCTGCGCCGCCGGCGGCCTCTTCCACCACTTTGGTGCCACATTCACGCGGATCCAGCAGCGGCCAAGGGATACGACGGTCCCGCGCGCTGGTGCCAAGCACCAGGTTGCAGCCGACCAATGCGTCTTCCAGGGTGGCGACAACCTGGGCTTTTTCCAGAATGTCATTGGCGCCGGACGCACGGGCATCGGCCTCGTGGTGCGGGAACACGCGCGGTTCGACCAGCACCAGGCGCGTCAGCCCCATGTTTTTCATGGCTCGCGCCACCCCGCCGATATTGCCGGGATGACTGGTATTGACCAAGACGACACGAATGTTTTGCAGCAAGGGAGGCGCTCTCGGACACGGGAAAGGGGAGCAAATCTTACAGAACAGCCTAAGGTTATGCCATGAAAGGTAACGTCGTCCTTCACCTGAAGAAAGTTTCTGCTAGAATGCCCGGCTTTCTTTAACAACCTTAGGTGACACATCCATGCAGCCCATGCTGAATATCGCGCTGCGCGCCGCCCGCAGCGCCAGTGAATTGATCTTCCGCTCCATCGAGCGCCTGGATACCATCAAGGTCGACGAAAAAGACGCCAAGGATTATGTATCCGAGGTGGATCGCGCCGCCGAACAGAAAATCATCGACGCGCTGCGCAAGGCCTACCCTACCCACGGCATCCTCGGCGAAGAAACCGGCTTGCACAAAGGCAGCGGCGAAGGCGAAGACTACCTGTGGATCATCGACCCACTGGATGGCACCACCAACTTCCTGCGCGGCATCCCACACTTTGCGGTGAGCATTGCCTGCAAATACCGTGGCCGCCTGGAACACGCTGTCGTGCTCGACCCGGTTCGCCAGGAAGAATTCACCGCCAGCCGTGGCCGTGGCGCCCAGTTGAACGGTCGTCGCTTGCGTGTAAGCGGTCGTACCAGCCTGGACGGCGCCCTGCTCGGCACTGGCTTCCCGTTCCGTGACGACCAGATGGACAACCTGGAAAACTACCTGGGCATGTTCCGCGCCCTGGTTGGCCAGACCGCCGGCATCCGTCGCGCCGGCGCTGCCAGCCTGGACCTGGCTTACGTTGCCGCCGGTCGTTTTGATGCGTTCTGGGAGTCGGGCCTGTCCGAATGGGACATGGCAGCAGGCGCCCTGCTGATCCAGGAAGCTGGCGGCCTGGTGAGTGATTTCACCGGTGGTCACGACTTCCTTGAGAAAGGCCACGTCGTTGCCGGCAACACCAAATGCTTCAAGGCAGTACTGACGGCGATCCAGCCGCACCTGCCGGCTTCGCTGAAGCGCTAAGCGAGCGAGCACAAAAAAGCACCCCAAGGGGTGCTTTTTTTATGCCTGGGTGTTGGTCGATACGGCAATTCCAGCTAAACCGATACCTGATGTGGAAGCGGGCTTGCTCGCGAAAGCGGTGGGCCAGTCAATACATCTGCTGATTGACACTATGCCTTCGCGAGCAAGCCCGCTCCCACATGTTGAACCGCACCCAGCTTGGAATTACTGCTGGTTTTGACCCAGAATCAGGCGACCTTCTTTATCGACTGGAATCTGGCCACCCGGATCACGGTCCATGCGCACCGAACCTTCCTTGCCATCCAGGGTGTACCGCACGTCATAGCCGACAACCTTGTCGCTGATGTCGTTGACGGTGTTACAGCGAGTTTGCGTAGTGGTGTAGGTATCGCGGTTCTGCATACCTTCCTGAACCTTGTTACCCGCGTAACCACCACCCACCGCACCGGCTACCGTCGCCAGCTTCTTGCCATTACCGCCACCGACCTGGTTGCCCAATAGGCCACCTGCCAGCGCACCCACCACGGTACCGACGATTTGATGTTGATCCTGCACAGGCTTCTGCCGGGTCACGGCGACGTCCTTACAGACTTCGCGCGGGGTTTTAATCTGGGTTTTCACCGGCTGCACCGCCAGCACTTGCGCATACTCAGGGCCGCTTTTTACCAGGCTGTAGGTGGCAACAGCACCCCCGGCAGTCACACCGACAGCACCCAATACCGCACCAACCAGCAACGACTTGTTCACGTGAACCTCCTGACCATCACAAGCGGACCGAAACGTCCGCGCTATACCCAGCCTTGGAGCAAAAAAAAAGGCGCGAGTTCAATACTCGCGCCTTCTTTGTAACAGCGTGTCAACAAGCGCCCATCAAGGGCGGTCGTCGACCTCCTTGCCGGTAGTGGCAGGCGGGATCAAATCCTCGCTGTTGAGGTTCAGCCAGATCAGCACCACGTTGGCGATGTAGATCGACGAGTAGGTGCCCGCCAGAACGCCAATGAACAGCGCCAGCGAGAAGCCCCACAAGTTGTCACCACCGAAGATCATCAGTGCAGCAATCGCCAGCAAGGTGGAGATCGACGTCGCCATGGTCCGCAGCAGGGTCTGAGTGGTGGAAACGTTGATGTTCTCGATCAACGACGCCTTGCGCAGTACGCGGAAGTTCTCACGAACCCGGTCGAATACCACGATGGTGTCATTGAGGGAGTAACCGATGATCGCCAGCACCGCCGCCAATACCGTCAGGTCGAAGGTAATCTGGAAGTAGGCCAGGATACCCACGGTCACGATCACGTCGTGGATCAGCGACACAATGGCGCCGACGCCGAACTTCCACTGAAAGCGGAAAGCCAGGTAGATCATGATGCCGGCCAGCGCCATCAGCATGCCGAGGCCGCCCTGGTCGCGCAGCTCTTCACCGACCTGCGGGCCCACGAACTCAACGCGCTTGACCGACGCCGGGTTGTCGCCGCCGACCTTCTGCAAGGCCTCGGCGACCTGATGACCCAGTTGCGGATCTTCGCCGGGCATACGCACCAGCAGGTCGGTGGTCGCACCAAAGCTCTGCACGATGGCTTCGTGATAGCCGGCCTTGACCAGCTCGTTGCGCACCAGGGTCACGTCGGCCGGCTTCTCGTAGGTCAGCTCGATGAGCGTACCGCCGGTGAAATCCAGACCGTAGTTCAGCCCCTTATGGAACCAGCTGAACAACGCCAGAACGGTGAGGACCATGGTGAAGCCGAACGCAACGTTGCGAACGCCCATGAAGTTGATTGTACGTAACATGGCAGCCCCTTAAATCCACAACTTCTTGAAGTCACGTCCGCCAAAGATCAGGTTGACCATTGCGCGGGTCACCATGATGGCCGTGAACATCGAGGTAAAGATACCGAGGGACATGGTCACCGCAAAACCTTTGACCGGGCCGGTGCCCATGGCAAAGAGAATCCCGCCGACCAGCAATGTGGTCAGGTTGGAGTCGAGAATCGCGGTAAATGCCCGGCCGAAGCCTTCGTTGATTGCACGTTGTACGCTCATGCCCGCCGCGATCTCTTCACGAATCCGCGAGAAGATCAGTACGTTGGCGTCCACCGCCATGCCCATGGTGAGCACGATACCGGCGATGCCTGGCAGGGTCAGCGTAGCGCCCAGCAGCGACATCAGGGCCAGCAGCATCACCATGTTGCCCGCCAGGGCTACGGTGGCGATGACGCCGAAGAAGCGGTAGATGGCGATGATGAACAGCGACACAAACAGCATGCCCCACAAGGCTGCGTCGACACCCTTGGTGATGTTGTCGGCACCCAGGCTCGGGCCAATGGTGCGTTCTTCAGCGAAGTACATCGGCGCCGCCAGGCCACCGGCACGCAACAGCAGCGCCAGTTCGGACGATTCGCCCTGGCCGTTCAGGCCAGTGATGCGGAATTGAGCACCCAGCGGCGACTGGATGGTCGCCAGGCTGATGATCTTCTTCTCTTCTTTGAAGGTCTGCACCGGCACGTCTTTCTCGACGCCGTTGACCATTTGCTTGGTGTAGGTGGTGACTGGGCGCTGCTCGATGAAGATCACCGCCATGCTGCGACCGACGTTGCTGCGCGTGGCGCGGCTCATCAGCTCGCCGCCATGGCCATCCAGACGGATGTTCACTTCAGGCGTGCCGTGCTGCGAGTCAAAACCCGCCTTGGCGTCAGTCACCTGGTCACCGGTGATGATCAAGCCACGCTCGATCAACGCGGGAGGACGGTTACCTTCACGGAACTCGAACTCTTCGGCAGTTGCGCGAGAAGCACCCGGCTCAGCGGCCAGACGGAATTCCAGGTTGGCCGTTTTACCCAGGATACGCTTGGCTTCAGCGGTGTCCTGTACGCCCGGCAATTCAACCACGATGCGGTTGGCGCCCTGACGCTGAACGATCGGCTCGGCCACACCCAGTTCGTTGACGCGGTTACGTACCGTGGTCAAGTTCTGCTTGATGGAGTATTCGCGGATTTCCGCCAGCTTGGCCGGGGTCATCGCCAGACGCAGTACAGGTTGACCATTCAGGTCGGCCGGTACGATGTCGAAATCATTGAAGTTCTTGCGGATCAGCGCACGGGCCTGTTCGCGGGAAGCTTCGTCAGAGAAGCCCAGCTGGATGGCACCGTTGAGCTGCGGCAGGCTGCGATAACGCAGTTTCTCTTTGCGCAGCAGGCTCTTCACATCGCCTTCGTAGACTTTCAGGCGTGCGTCGAGGGCTTTGTCCATGTCGACTTCCAGCAGGAAGTGCACACCACCGGACAAGTCCAGACCCAGCTTCATCGGGTGCGCGCCAATGCTGCGCAGCCATTTTGGCGTGGTCTGGGCCAGGTTCAACGCGACAACGTAGTCGTCACCCATGGCCTTGCGCACAACGTCTTTGGCCGGCAGTTGGTCTTCTGCTTTGGTCAGGCGCAACAAGCCGCCCTTCGCATCAGCCGCCAATGTTGCCGCTTTAACCTGGATGCCCGCATCGGTGAGCGCTTTGCTCGCGCGCTCCAGGTCTGCCTGATTGACCTGCAGCGAAGTGCTGGCGCCCGTGATCTGGATCGCAGGGTCATCAGGATAAAGATTGGGAGCGGAATAAATAAAACCGATCGCCAGCACCGCCAGGATCAGTACGTATTTCCACAGAGGGTATTTGTTCAGCATCACGCCGCCCGCTTATAACGCGGGGCGCCTTGCGCGCCCCGTCGATTGGTAAAGGTTGTTACTCAGATCGCTTTGAGCGTGCCTTTAGGCAGCGTGGCGGCGATGGCGCCCTTCTGGAACTTCATTTCTACGGTGTCGGAGACTTCCAGAACCACGAAAGCATCGGAAACCTTGGTGATCTTGCCGGCGATGCCGCCAGTGGTCACAACTTCGTCGCCTTTCTGCAGGCTGCCCAGCAGGTTTTTCTGCTCTTTGGCGCGCTTGGCCTGTGGACGCCAGATCATCAGGTAGAAGATGACCAGGAAGCCGACCAGGAAAATCCACTCGAAACCACCGCCCATTGGGCCGGCAGCGGCAGGCGCAGCGGCGTCAGCCATGGCATTAGAGATAAAAAAGCTCATTTAGCACTCCAGTTGCAAATAGTGAATCTTAGGGTCGGAAAACTCAGTCCAAGGGCGGCACAGGGAGCCCGCGCTTGGCATAGAAGGCATCGACGAAGGCGGCCAATGTACCCTGTTGAATAGCCTCGCGCAAACCAGCCATCAGGACTTGGTAGTGACGCAAATTGTGGATGGTATTCAACATGCTACCCAGCATTTCCCCGCACTTGTCCAGATGGTGCAGATAAGCACGCGAGAAGTTCTGGCAGGTGTAGCAGTCACAGGTGGGATCCAGCGGCGAATCATCATGGCGATGAAACGCGTTACGGATCTTCAGCACGCCTGTATCGATGAACAGATGCCCATTGCGGGCATTACGGGTTGGCATCACGCAATCGAACATGTCCACACCGCGGCGCACACCCTCTACGAGATCTTCCGGTTTGCCAACGCCCATAAGGTAACGAGGTTTGTCAGCCGGCATCAGGCCCGGCAGGTAATCCAGCACCTTGATCATCTCGTGCTTGGGCTCGCCCACCGACAGACCGCCGATGGCCAGGCCGTCGAAGCCGATCTTGTCCAAGCCTTCCAGCGAGCGCTTGCGCAGGCTTTCGTGCATGCCGCCCTGGACGATACCGAACAGCGCCGCAGTGTTATCGCCGTGGGCATTCTTCGAACGCTGAGCCCAACGCAGCGACAGCTCCATGGAAATGCGCGCCACGTCTTCATCCGCCGGGTACGGCGTGCACTCGTCAAAAATCATCACGATGTCGGAGCCCAGGTCGCGCTGCACCTGCATCGACTCTTCCGGGCCCATGAACACCTTGGAGCCGTCGACCGGTGAGGCGAAGGTCACGCCCTCCTCCTTGATCTTGCGCATGGCGCCCAGGCTGAACACCTGGAAACCACCGGAGTCGGTGAGGATCGGGCCTTGCCACTTCATGAAGTCATGCAGGTCGCCATGCTTCTTGATCACTTCCGTGCCCGGGCGCAGCCACAGGTGGAACGTGTTGCCGAGGATGATTTCGGCGCCGGTGGCGACGATGTCACGCGGCAGCATGCCCTTGACGGTGCCATAGGTGCCCACAGGCATGAAAGCCGGGGTTTCGACGGTGCCGCGTGGAAAGGTCAGGCGACCCCGACGAGCCTTGCCGTCAGTAGCCAATAATTCAAACGACATACGACTCATAGTTGTTCCTCAGGGCCCGCTTCTTTAGGAGCAGTCGGCGCCGGGTTACGGGTGATAAACATCGCATCACCGTAGCTGAAAAAACGGTACTCGTTGGCGATGGCGGCTTGATACGCGGCCATGGTTTCCGGGTAACCGGCAAATGCCGACACCAGCATCAACAGCGTGGATTCCGGCAAATGGAAGTTGGTCACCAGGCAATCGACCACATGGAACGGCCGGCCCGGGAAAATAAAGATATCGGTGTCGCCACTGAACGGCTTGAGCACGCCATCACGCGCCGCACTCTCCAGCGAACGCACGCTGGTGGTGCCCACCGCCACAACGCGACCGCCGCGCGCCTTGCACGCCGCCACGGCATCCACGACATCCTGGCTGACTTCCAGCCACTCGCTGTGCATATGGTGATCTTCGATGTTATCCACACGCACCGGCTGAAACGTACCGGCCCCCACGTGCAGGGTCACATAAGCGCTCTCGACGCCCTTGGCGGCAATCGCATCCAGCAACGGCTGGTCAAAATGCAGCCCGGCCGTTGGCGCGGCCACCGCACCCAGACGCTGGGAGTACACCGTCTGATAGCGCTCGCGATCCGCGTCTTCGTCGGGGCGGTCTATATAAGGAGGCAACGGCATATGGCCGACGCGCTCCAGCAGCGGCAACACTTCTTCGGCGAACTTGAGTTCGAACAACGCGTCATGGCGCGCGACCATCTCGGCCTCGCCACCGCCATCGATCAGGATGCTCGACCCCGGTTTCGGCGACTTGCTGGAGCGCACATGGGCCAGCACGCGATGGCTGTCCAGCACCCGTTCGACCAGAATTTCCAGCTTGCCGCCGGACGCTTTCTGGCCAAACAGCCGTGCCGGAATCACCCGGGTATTGTTAAACACCATCAAATCGCCTGGGCGCAAATGCTCAAGCAAATCAGTGAATTGACGGTGTGCGAGGGCACCGCTCACCCCGTCCAGGGTCAGCAGTCGACTGGCGCGACGCTCGGCCAAAGGGTGGCGAGCGATCAGCGAATCAGGGAGCTCAAAAGTAAAGTCAGCAACGCGCATGATGGGGTTCGTCTAGCAGGGCCGGGAAGTCTAGCGGAAATAGTGAAAATAGACCATGAAACGTGATTGACCAACGGTAATCTCATCTCTATACTTCGCCGCCATTGAGCCCTGATGGCGGAATTGGTAGACGCGGCGGATTCAAAATCCGTTTTCGAAAGGAGTGGGAGTTCGAGTCTCCCTCGGGGCACCATCTTAAAGAAAGACCTTGAAATTCAAGGTCTTTTTTTTCGCCTGTAGAAAAGTGCGTATGCACGGGCGAACACAGACGCTAAGGAGCCGGGACCATGGAATTGACGCTGGAAGCTGTTGCGCTTTTTGCTCTCAAGCTGGTGCATGAGACCGAAGGCGCGAGCCCGATTCTGCGCGATGATTTGGTCATGGACGGGTATGAGCGGGAAGTGTTCGGCTTGTTGGTACGTCAGGGGGATTTGGCCACGATTCAACGCAAGCTTGATGAGTGCATTGCCCAGGCACTGGATACGTTAGGCGGTGCCAACACCGTACTCGGGCGTGAACTGCACAAGCTGTCCGCCGAAGTGCAACAGGCCCGCCACCTTGATGAGCTAAACGCTCCGCTGATGACCCTCAAGGACTATCTGAAAGATATCCAGTGAGTCAATGAGCAACATACCCGCCAGGTAAACCATCAGCACCGCAACGCCAGCGTCCAAGCAGCGCCAGACCACGGGCGCGCGAAACAGCCATGTCAAACGCTGACACCCCAGCGCCAACAGCACAAACCACACCAACGATGCCGTCATGGCGCCTGTCGCGAACAGTGCTTGCTGGCCAGCGGGCTTGGCCGCACCGATAGAGCCGATCAGCACCACCGTATCAAGCCAGGCGTAGGGGTTGGCGAAGCCAAGCACTATCGCCGTACGTACTAGCCCCCTTTGCGAGTTACCCCCTTGAGTGTCCGGCATGGACAGGTTGCGGATGCAGGCCAACAAGCGCTGACCACCGAACCACAGCAGATAGGCCGCGCCGGTTACGAGCAATATCGCCATCACCGCCGGCCAACTTTTCAGCACAGCCCCTAACCCCGTCACGCCGATAGCGATCAGGAGAATATCGGCCAGCACACAAATAGCGACCACCCACCAGATGGGACCACGGCCGACACCTTGGCGGATGACCAAGGTGTCTTTTGGGCCGGGGGCGGCGAACAGTCCGATGCCCAGGAGCAAGCCTTCAAGGTACAGGGCGTTGAAATGTGGAAACATGGAATGTTCGAGTCCGCGAGGCGATTAAAGAAGTTGAATAGGCTGATTGCCGAAACCAATATGACGAGCGTTGACAGCACTGTTCAGGTCAATGGGTTTGCGGCGGAAAAAGCTTGTCGGCCGCTGTTCCGGGCTCGGATTTGCAAAGTAAATCAACGAGCTTCTGGCGACTGGCTGCTTCGGCGCCAGCACAGCATGATAGGCAGCAGGAATGGACTGGTCGGAAAGCTCAGTGAGCAACGAACCTGCCAGCACTGCAATCTCGCCCTCCAGAAGCCGGACCGGCTCTAATGAAGCGCCCTTCACCAACACCAGCCCTTCGCGGGTAGGCTTGATGAACGACAGCATGTGCCCATCTTCATGAGGGTCCTGAGCAAATTGACGCACGCCGTTTGTGGCCTGAGCACCGTAGACACAGAGTTGGATGTAAGACGCCAAACGCAAGGGCGCTAATGGGGCAACGCCAAACTCTGCACAAATCCCGTCCATTAACGCTTGGGCGAGCTCGCTGATCTGGCGCTCAAAACTACCCACAGCAGTGAAGAACGGGCTTCGGGTGAACTCCAGATCCGTTCGCTTAGGCGCATGCGCAGGCCAGTAACAGAAACGCTCACACAGGTCCGGGTGGTCTTCGATGCTCGAATACTCGGCGCCAAAAGGGAAAAAACCGTCAGTGTCTTCGGCGAAGGAAAATGATTGTTTGGTAGTTTGGGAAATTGCCGCGTACCCATCAATGATCTTTTTGTAGTCCTGCTGCATCGCATCTGAGACCTGCAGGGTCCCAAAGCCTGATCGAGCAATGGATTCACAGCACGCTTTTATCTGTTTCATAGAGATATCCAGAGATAGTTGTAAATGAATGCAACAAAAATGGGGTCGCAAGCATGCGAGAAACCGCGACACTGGATATAGCCAATCAAAACGCGGACTATCCATGTCCTTCACAACGTCGCCAGCAGGATGCGAGTGTGCATGGCCCACTACACGTTGCGGCGGGCAGGTTGTCCTTTTTAGCTAACAACGTGACGACTTTCACCAAGGACTGGGGATGAGCAATCAACTATGAGCATCAAGACGCGCGACACTCTTCGAGCGCTAGTCGTAAGACGCAGCCGGGAACTGGGTAAATCCATGACCACCCTGGCCAAGGAAGCCGGCATATCCAGAACCTACCTTTACGGGTTGGCCGGTGGCGCCTCTCAAGATCCCTCGGTGCGCACACTGATCAAGTTGGCCAAGGCACTTCAAGTTTCACCACTGCTACTGTTCCGCTACTTCGCCGATTTGGCAGGCGCTCCGGTGGGCGCTCACTCAATGGCTGCCACTAACCGCGCTATCGGCCTGCAAGACCCTGGTGACGTTGCCGTCTTCAACGCAGACGTCACCACGCCGGACCAAACCGTCGTGTTACCCGGTGAGACGTTTCAGAAGACCTGGGAAATCCAGAACCTTGGCACCCGCCCCTGGCGTGGCCGCAGGCTGGTACGGGTAGACGGCGAATACGTTATCGCCCAACGCACCGCCACGGGCGCGCCACTGGAAGTGGTGATGGACACCCACCTGCGCAGCCTGAACAACGAGATCGCTATTGCAGAAACACTGCCCGGCCAACCGGTGCACATCACTGTAGAGTTCGCCGCGCCCAAGGAAACCTGCACGGTCACGTCCATCTGGCGGATCGAGGATGAACACGGTCAGCCCTGCTACGGCCCCGCCTTCATCCTGCATGTCATCGTCAACGTCATGGCACGCTGAATGGCCTCACCGCCGCCCTTCAACCGCCATGCGCACCGCCAACCCCATCAACACCGAGCCCATCACCCAGCGCTGCACCACCTGCCAACCCGGGCGGGTGACAAAGAACACCGCGATGGAGCCCGCCATGATGGCAATCACCGAGTTAACGCTCACGCTGATGGCAATCTGCGTAAAGCCCAGCACCAGGGACTGCGTTAGCACACTGCCATGGCCATTCGGGTCGATAAACTGCGGCAGCAACGACAAATACATCACCGCGACTTTAGGGTTCAGCAGGTTGGTCACAAAGCCCATCATGAACAGCTTGCGCGGGCTGTCCTGGGGTAAATCCCGCACGTGAAACGGCGAACGGCCACCCGGCTTGATCGCCTGCCAGGCCAGGTACACCAGGTACAATGCCCCGCCGAGCCGCAGCGCGTCGTAGGCAAATGGCACCGCCATCACCAGCGCGGTAATCCCTAATGCCGCGCAGAGCATGTAAACCACAAACCCCAACGCCACACCGCCCAGCGAAATCAACCCAGCCGTGCGCCCCTGGCAAATCGAGCGGGAAATGAGGTAAATCATATTCGGCCCGGGGGTGAGCACCATGCCGAGTGAGATCAGGCCATAAGCAAGCCAGCTGGACAGTTCGGGCATGGTGCCGCTCCAAAATTATGAGGTTGGGCGCCATGGTAGGGCGTTGAATAGCAGGCCGTTAGATACAGATCCACGAGCAAAACGTCATACACCCGCACAGGCATTTTCCGCACCACACACCCAGGACAGGCCCATGATCGACTTCAACAACAAAGGTTTCTTCAAACTCAAACAAAACAACGAATACGCCGAACGCGTCTCCGCCCTGCTGCTCGATGGCGAAGAAGTGATCGACGCCTACAAAGCCATGCGCGACGGCGTGGTCTTCACCACCAAACGCATCATCGCGGTGAACGTGCAGGGAATTACCGGCAGCAAGAAGGACTTCACCTCGCTGCCGTACAAAAATATCGTTGCGTACTCGGTGGAAACCTCCGGCACGTTTGACCTGGATTCGGAGTTGGAGATTTACTTTTCGTCGCTGGGGAAAGTGAAGTTTGAATTCACGGGGAAGACTTCGATTGTGGAAATCTCGCGGATCATCTCCAAGCACCTGCTGAGCTGATCAGCAGGCAAAAAAAGACCTTGGCGTCCCAAGGTCTTCTCTGCTGCAGACACTGATTCAACGAATGTACACAGATCCAAATGCGGGAGCGGGCTTGCTCGCGAAGGCGCCCGCCGCCACACCATCAAACCACCCGTTTACACCGAAACAGCCTCCCTCTCCTCCACCCCCCCCATTCGGCAACATCCCATTGGCCAAATCATCCACCACCGCCTTCGCCATCTCCCCCAAATAATGCGCCGCCCAAGCGTAACGGTCGGCGCTCTTGTCCATGGCGGCATCCAATGCGAGCATTTTGGAACAGTGCAGCAGCTCGGAGGCATGCTCCAGGGCGTCGAGGATCGGCACGCCGGCATTGACGCGGAATAGACAGTGGAGATTGGGCTGTTTGCCGCAGGTGGAGAAGGTGATGACGCCGAGGGTTTTGTTGAGGGGTGGGTTGATCATTGGGCACCTCCGCACTGCGCGGTGGTGGTGACGACGGTGATGCGTGGGTATGACCTATCAGAAACGCTCATTGCTTAAGCTCCTAATGTAGTGAGCCGCCACGTTCGTTTCTCATGCGAATGGGTGGCAGCTATGCGCGGGCTGAGAAACCGGGACAATAGGAACCCGGCAGACCCGAAGGTCTCCCACGCATAGCCGCCATGACACAGACATACGAGCACAAAAAAGCGCCAATAGTCTAATGGATGGTGGCGCCTATGCGCCTATTGTTTCTCGGATTTTCAAGTCCGGTCGCTGGGTTGGAAGCGACAGAGGGGAAGGTAGCGCAGTAGCTCATTGCATTAAAAGTCACTATCTGTCTCGAAAAGTTTCCGAAAGGGTGTGTAAATCAATAAATAGATCGGCGGAGGAGAAAGTTCCTATCCAGTGCGCTTTCCAAGATAATGCAAGGTAGCTTTTCGCCATGCACTCTGATAAAAATAAGTCCACCTCTTCCTGCATTGGAACTTAGTGCATAGCGCCCTAAGAATTTAGATAGTCAACCAACGCGTCACCAATCGACCTGGTGAAGTCCCAATTTATAAGCAACGGTGCGAAATTGAAATACTCAACATGGTCTCATAATTTCTATTTACGTCTTTGCGAGCGCTATTCCTGGTCATACCAATCCCAAAGGCTTTCTATAACCCCCAAAAACAACCGCTTTAGCTAAAAATCACCAAACATTCGTCTCAGCTTTAGAAAAATCATCACTTACCAACAAAAATAAGCGAACTATTAAAATGGCCGACCTTCTCATAAAACACCTTAAAGAAAAAACAGAAGAGCACTCCGCACTGACCTCATTATATAGCCAGTGGGACTTTGACCAAAAATTAATACCAAAGGCCTTACAAACAGTCGGAGTACTATTCTCCCATTACAGCCGCCATGACGAATCACACTCCAAGCAAATCTTGGTTAACATTGAACGGATATTAGGCTCCAACATCACGCTATTATCCGCCACTGACACATGGCTGATACTGGAAGCAGCTTATTGGCATGATATCGGCATGGTTGTACCACAAGCAGATATGAATGAGGCTCTGAAAGACCCCAACTTTGAAACATTTTTGAATGGTTACTGCAACCAGCCCCACCACGAGTTGCATCATGTAGCTGTAGCGCTGAGAAAAAGACGTGGGACAAATGCAGTGTTCGATGAGGCAAACCCTATCGAAATGGTCACGCGCTTTAAAGAGTTGATGGCTGAATGGTTCAGACAAAAGCATCCTGGTAGGGCCGATCAAATAGTAAAAACACCAATGCAAAGTATTGGTGTTAACTCTCCAAGAACGGAACTTATACCCTCGCGGCTTTTCAGAGTGCTTGGAAAAATCTGTCTGATGCATGGCGTCCCATTCGACAAACTGATGAATGATGACGGACTGCCATTCAGAGAGGCGGGACTAGCTCAAGATGACTGCCACCCTCGGTTCGTCGCCTGCATGCTCCGCATGGGTGACCTCCTAGATATGGATGACAATCGATTCTGTCCGGTTATGCAACGGATTGCCGGAGATGATAGACCAAACCTAACTCTGGCACATGAAGACAAGCACTCAGCTATTCGCCACCTCAGAATAGATCAGGAAAAAATCGAGGTTAGTGCAGAATGTGAAAGCGTCGACGGCTATCTAGAAGCATTTAAATGGTTTGAATGGCTTAAACAGGAAATGCACGACCAAATGGCGAACTGGCGCGATATCGTACCTGATAGAGCTCTAGGCCTACTTCCTACACTCGGAAAAATCTCCGTAAGCATTGGCGGGAACATTCAAATTCTTCGGGACGGAGAGCGTCCAGCATTTGGCATCGACACACAAAATGCAATTGAGCTCTTACAAGGAAATAATCTTTATGACTCAAAATTCGCATGTATTAGAGAAGCATTACAAAACGCCGCAGACGCTACTCACCTAAGAATTTGGTTGGAAAATCAAAATAACTTAAAATTAAATTGGAGCACTCCGTTTGCACCCAACATCTTACCTACTCTAAACTCACAACCGATAACCTTTAGACTAATAGAGACAGCAAAAACCACTGATAATGAAAACAAATTTACGAACTGGCAGATCATTATCACCGACACTGGAACAGGTATCAGCAAGAGTGATTTAGAACACATGTTGAAAATTGGCGGTTCCAAACGTAATTTTTCACGCCAATCAAAAATAGAAACCATGCCAGAATGGCTGAAACCATCTGGAACTTTTGGAATCGGACTTCAAAGCTTGTTTATGGTGACTAATCAAATCCAAATAAAAACAAAAAGCTTGTTAACAAACGAAGCATTTAACATCACAATGCACTCTCCAACAGGAAGCAAGCAAGGTTTGGTAACACTAAGCTCGGCGGACAATGGTTTTTCTGTTCCATTCGGTACGGAGCTTAGCTTTACTATTGAACTCCAGAAATTTGCAAAATCGTACAGCTTATCATTTAGTGGCGAAGAGTCGCTAGCATCAAAGTTCGTTAAAGAACTGGACCCCGTACTTAACGATGCTTTCCCTTATGAAGCCGCAACTGTTTACGATGCAGCATTAAAATTTAGCGAAAGATCTCTTTTACCTATTCACGGCGAATTTATAACAAAACAAACGAAATACCTTTCAGCAAATACTGCATTGAAAGACCACGAACAAGGCAATACCTTTGAGTGGCGATTTTTTTCCACAGATGAATTCGAATGCAGCTTTTCATACAAGCCAGTTACTGATACCCACCCCGCGCATTTGCTAAGCACCTTTTATAGAGGTCAAGAATTTGAAACAAAGGGGATATACATTCCAAATGTAATAATTGAAATTGATATTCTATCCGGCAAAGCTAGCGACTGGTTAAAATTCAGCCGAGACAAAGTTTCAACAGAGGCGCTCAAACGATTAAAAACAATGATTCTTGAAACACTTTTACACTTCGTCACCGAGGACCTATCACTTTCTGATAGAAAAAAACCAGAGACAAACCAATCCGACGATGCAACATATTCTATATTCCTCAAAGGGATGGCCTTACAATTCGGAGACAAATGGAGTGCTCTAAGTCGAAGCAAAGGCGATTCATGGCTTGATTTGACAGTAAAAAACAGCAGCAGAAAATTAAGGGACTATTTTGAAAGTGACAATTGGTCTGTTCAATTAACGCGCGAAAACAAAATAACACAAAGCAACGATAACCACTTGAAACTTGGAGGCACCCATGCAGACCTAACTATCATGACAATGATTCACGAGTGGGAGTCAGTATCTCCGCAAACAACATCCATTCAAGGCAATCAAAAAATTTACGACATAGAGGTCGAAAAAATTGAAGGTGAAACCACTAACGATAGAGCGGCCCGCAAAATAAATGAAGAGGACCTCCTTCGAAACATTACAATATTCAAGCGCACCACTCAAGCTCCTTGGGATAAGCCTGCACTGGCAACTGCGATTGCAGGTGCCGCCAGATCCGGCTGGGGAAATCAACGAAATTACATTTCAGCGAAAAATGTTTTAATTGATGGTATTGATTTTCAGGCATTGGCATTAAAAAATGAAGTTGGGTTAAGAGCGAACTCCATATTTTCGATGAGCCTGGCACACGGAGAACGGGTATTGCTACCCTTCTTATTTCTTCAGGAAAAGAGAGAGGATGGAGTATCGGTCACTACTGACACGCTTGATGATTTATGTGAATGGGTCTCTCCAAGACTTATAAACGCTAGCGACATTAGCACCATCAAAAAAAACTATTTAAATCTGATAAATTATATAGATAATGAAATCATGCGAAACACTATCTATTGGACTTCTTGGAAAACATCCAGAGGCTTATAATTCAGCATAACAAAGCCGATAGCTATATCGGCTTTGTTACTTATAAACCCACCATCTCTAGCCCCCCTAAAATCTGAACCCTAACAGTTTTCAATATAAGAAAATCACCACAAGCCAGCTTAAAATCAGCACCAATATCACCAAACCTAAAACAAACACCAGACAATAGCTTAACGGAGATCAAAAAAGATATGGCTCTGAGCGCAGCCAAATCTTACACCTTCGTATAAATCCACTTAAAATCAGCCATCCATTTTGCTCAAAGGCTTGTATAACTATATCAAGTTTACTGTAGCGGCCGATTACGCCGTCACCGACTGTTGATTTTCGAACATAAGTGACGAGCTATTTTTCGTACGCACCTTGAGAATACGCCCCAAGACGGCAGTGAGGATGCGGTGGTAATTTTCATTGAATAAGAGAGCACAAGGTTATTTCGGAACCATAATGACCTTCCGTCGACATTGCTCCATACAATTATACAACTACAACATCACCCCATAAGGCCCCAGGACCTTACTAGTCTGCACCAACCCCTGCTGCATCAACATTTCAAGATAACTCCCAGCCTCCATCGGCGGTCGCTTTAACGTCCTCCTCTGCTTCTGGGCCGCCCCCAACACCGCAGCCTGATCCAAATCCCAAAGGTCCGAAATAAAGTCATCCGGATGCATCGGTTCGATGTCATAGGCAGCCAAGATATGCGCCGGAAAGTCCTTCAGATTGAAGGTCACGATAACCTCAGCTTTGCTCCGAATCGCCGCCGCCAACACGTGACGATCATCAGGATCAGGCAAATCCAAACTCGAACAGAGATCTTCGTACCCAGTCACCAAGGCGTCGGGTATAGCCTTATCCATCAATGCCGATGTGCAATTCACTTGCTCCGCCGTAAGATCGGGTCGGTTCTTGAGTAAGTTGCGCTTCCATTCCTCATGAATCTGGCTAGTCCATCGTGCTCGGTACAATCCCGACAAACCAAGCCACATCAGCAAATCCCGCAGTGCTGCAGGGTAGAGAACACAGGCGTCGTACACTGCTGTAAAAGGCGAACACCTCATCCGTCATACCCCATTCCCAGCTCTTGGGCCTGCTGCGCCAGCGCTTCCATTGCCTCTTGGCTTTCTTCGTCACGGCGCTGCTTGAACGCCATCAGGTCCGAAAACCGAATTCGCCGATGCCGTCCCGTTTTTGTAAAAGGAATGGCGCCCTCCTCCAGCATTTTGACCAGGTGCGGGCGAGAAACGTTAAGCAGGTCGGCAGCCTCCTGCGAGGTCAATTCGGCATGCACCGGCACGACCTTGACGGCGTTGCCCATCGCCAACTCGCCGAGGATATCCACCAGCAGACGAAGCGCTGAAGTTGGGAGTACGAGGGTGTGGGGTTTGTCTTCTTTGTCGAAGATGTCGATACGCTGGGTTTCAAATTTGGTCGATAGCAAGGACGCCAGTTCGCGCTGGCCTTGCACGGCTGCTTCGACTTCCTTTTCCAGCGGAAGGATGGTTTTGGGAAGGTGATTGGTGATCATGATGCAGCTCCGGCGTTACGCAATTCAGTTGGGCCAAGGCTAAACGAAACAAACGAAAATCGCAATAATCGAAACAACTATATCGGATCAGACAACAGTCCACTTTTCCCACGCCCACCATCGAACAAACCCGACATCAACCTCTGATTCCCCCTCGTACGCTCACTCCCTCGCACAAGGAAGTGAGCCCGTCATGTCAGAACGTGCGTACCCCATCACCGAAGAAGAACAACTCAAACGGCGCATCCTGATTCCGCAGCCGAAACGGAAGTCCTATTCGCCGCCCATAGAGTTATTCAACTCAACACCCGCCCCGGCGCCTACGCCCGCAAAGCTTCCAGGTTGCGTGTTCACCAAACCCTGCCAACTGCCCGACGGCATCATTCGCTACAACGACCCAACCGGTTACGTACCGTTGGAGCGGGTCAAGGACTACGGCCATTTCAGCCTGTTGGGTGGGCGCGAGGTGGACAGCCGAGGCGCAGTCGCCTTGCGCAAGATCAGCGGCAGCGCCCTGCCTGTTGGCTTGGGGCAGTTGGCGTTGCGTTCGGCGGTGGTGGAATCCGCAGCAACCGCCGCTGGCACTGTAGCCGGTGGCTTATTGGCGG
>NZ_LXJP01000012.1:0-131869 GCF_001728855.1 Pseudomonas sp. AP19
CCGCCGTGCTTTCCCACCACATCCCGCGCAATGGCGGGCCCATGGCGAACAGGCGCTGGCTGACCTTGCCTTCGGCATCGACAACCGCGCCGGACGCATCCGCCGCAATCCCCAGTGCGAGCGGCCCGGGCTGGATCAACCCGCGCTTGAGCAACTGTTGCGGCAACGGCCGAGCCACGCGGCGCCAATCGTATTCAATGCCGCTGGAATTGATCAGTGCCGCGCCCGCCACCTGAGTGACCAGCTGCTCGCCGCGACGACGCACGTTGATCGTCACGGCATCCTCGCAAGCGACCAGGCCCTTGAACGACGCCGCCTGAATGCGCAATCGCCCTTCCTCCTGCAATCGCGCCACTAACTGCGCACTCAACGGTGGCGAGCGGTGGTGATGGCTTTCCCACCAGGGCCGTACATGGCGCACGAACTGGCGTTTTTCGCGCTCGCCAGCCTGGCTCCACAGGCGCCCGATATGCGCGCGCACGGTGTCCAGCGGAGCTTGCCAGTCGATGCCTTCGGCCTGCGCGATGCGGCATTGGCGCCGCACCTCGCGCAGTAATTGCCGAGGGCTGCGCAGGCTGGGGTCAGCGGCGAGAAAATCCTCCCAGCTCGGCGGCTGGCGGCGCACATGGGGCAATAAACCGTGGCGCGAGAAAATCTCGATTGGCCCACGATGACCGGCCTGCTCCAGGGATACCACGGCATCCACCATGGTCAGCCCGGAACCAATGATCAGCACCGTCGATTGCGGGTCGATCCGGGTCATCGCCTGGACGTCCCACGGGTCCACCGCCGTGGCGTTCAAGCCGCTGGAATGAGTCTGTGGTGTGCGCGCCGCCGGGAACATCCCCGTGGCCAACACCGCATGGGCGCCGCGCAGTTGCTGGCCGTTATCGAGGGTCAAGCGGGTGCACGTGTCGTCCACGAGCAGGTCGACCACCTCGGCACGGATGTGCTCGACCGTCGACGCTGACAGCGCCGTGGCCTGCGCCAACCGCTGCTGCGCGTACAACCCAAAAATCCCGCGCGGCGGGAACAGCTCACTGATCGGCACCGGCTGCTGGTGCGCCTGCGGCCAACCACCGGCGTCAAGGTAGCCGGTGAGCCATTGCGTCAGGTCATCCGGGTTGTCCGGGTCGACACTCATGCGCGCAGCGTTACCATTGAGGGTGTGGCCCAACTCGACGGCGCTGTAGGCTTCGCCACGGCCAAGCTCGGCGCGCGGTTCAATCACCAGGATTTGTCGCTGCCCGGGTAAACGCAGCAGTTGCACCGCCAACATCGTGCCGCTCAGACCGCCGCCGATGATCAGCACATCAGCGTTGCGGATGGATTCAGTCATGCACATTTGCCCTTAGTGTTTACCCAGATAAATATCATGCAAATCGCCCCGCGCCAGCAACGCTGTGGCGCTGCCACTCAACACCACCCGCCCAGTATCCAGCACGTAGCCCTGGGACGCATAGTTAAGCGCGACGTTGATGTTTTGCTCGGCGATCAGGAAGCTCACCTGCTGCTCGCGGTTGAGCTGCGCGATGATCTCGAAAATCTCCTGCACGATCATCGGTGCCAAGCCCATCGACGGCTCGTCGAGCAGCACCAGGGTCGGGCGCGTCATCAATGCCCTGCCGATGGCAACCATTTGCTGCTCACCGCCAGAGGTCAGCCCGGCGCGGGTATGGCGCTTGATCTTGAGCCGGGGGAACCAGGCGTAGAGGCGTTCCAGGTCGTGTTCCATGTCCCTGCGGCTCAGGCGCCGCACAAAGCCGCCGCTGCGCAGGTTGTCTTCCACGCTCAATTGGCCGAACACGTGCCGGCCCTCCAACACGTGGACCATGCCCTGGCGGACGCGTTGGCTGGGGTCGACGCCGGCCAGATCGCGGCCGGCATACTCGATCATGCCGCGGCTGACTTCGGCCCGCTCGGCACGCACCAGCCCTGAAATCGCCTTGAGGGTGGTGCTCTTGCCGGCGCCATTGGCACCCAGCAAGGCGACAATGGCGCCCTTGGGCACATTCAATGAGACCCCGGCCACCGCCAGGATCGCGCCGTCGTAGATCACTTCGATGTCGTTGACCGTCAGCAGCGACGGGGACGCGGGTTCAGCGGCGGGCTGACTCATGGCTTATTCGTCCCCGGTGCAGGTGCGCGGCGTCAGGCCTTTTTCCTTGGCGAACGCAGCGGATTTTTCATCGATCAGTGGGCGCAAGAGCACACGGTCGGCGGCAATCCAGTCGCTGATCAGCGTCCAGTTGGCACCGTCCCACTGTTGCACCCGCGCCGAGCCACCGCCTTCGTGGTCGCGGCACGACAGCTTGAGGTTCTGCATCAGGCCCAGATAGCCCATGGCTTTGAGGCGCGCGTCATCGATGTTCAAGTGTTCCAGGCCCCAGCGGCCTTCTTCGCCATTCAATGGGCGTTTGCCGAACCTGGCCTGGCCGGTGCGAATCGCTTCCACGGCCACGGCGGCGTTGACCAGACCCGAGTTGTAGTAGACGCTGCCGAAGTTTTTCAGGTCCTTAAGGTCGCTGTGCCCCTTGTCGAGGACGGACTGCTTGAGGCGTTTGTGGATCTCGAAATCGGCACCGGCCGGGTATGGCGTGAGCGCCAGGTAACCTTTGGCGGCGGCGCCTGCGGGCAACACGTCTTCGCTGGAACTGGCCCAGATATCGCCGATGATGTGGTCCACCGGAAAGCCGAAACGCGCAGCGGTTTTCACCGCCACCGGGGTCGACACACCCCAGGTGCGCAGGAATACCCAGTCCGGGTTGGCCTGGCGTACCTGGCGCCACTGCGCCGACTGTTCGTTACCGGGGTCGGCCACCGGAATCTGGATATTTTCAAAGCCGTATTTCTCAGCCAAGAGTTTTAACGGGCCGAGGGTTTCCCGCCCGTAGGCCGAGTCGTGATAGACCGTGGCGATCTTCTTGCCCTTGAGTTTGTCGAAGCCGCCTTCGCGTTGGGCGATGTAGTTCACCAGGGTCGACGCTTCGCTGTAGAAGGTCAGCATCACCGGAAAGTTATACGGGAACACCGTGCCGTCGGTCGCTTCGGTGCGGCCGTAGCCGAGGGTGATGAGCGGGATCTTGTCCACTTCCGCCCGCTCGCTCAGGGCATAAGCGGCGGGTGCACCATTGGGCTGATAGACCGCAACCTGCGCGCCATCCAGGCCATTTTTGAAGCGCTCGTAGCACTCGATGCCCTTCTCCGCCGTCCATTCGGTCTCGCATTCCTGCCACACCAATTTGACGCCGTTGATGCCGCCTTCAACCTCATTGATATAGCGCAGGTAATCGATCATCCCGGCCCACACCTGCACGCCGCTGGACGCATATGCGCCGACACGATAAGTGGCCAACGGGATAAATTGCTGGTCGGGCGAAGCCAGCGCCTGGGGCACCGCACCGGCCAGGGCAGCCAGCGCGAAGGCGGCGCCGATCAGGGAACGTTTCAGGGTTGCACGCATATTGGATTCTCTTGAGGGAATGTTAGAAGCGCAGCGGCCACTGCCGCAGGCGGTCACGCAGGTTGTGCAGCAGGCGAATCAACCCCTCGGGTTCCTTGATCAGGAACACGATGATCAACACGCCGAAGATGATTTTCTGCAGGTTCTGCAGCTGCCCTGCGTCCACCGCCCCCCCGAACAATGCCTGCCCGGCATGGCTGAGAAAGATCGGCAGCAGGCTGATAAACGCCGCGCCCACGAAGTTGCCGGCAATGCTGCCCATGCCACCGATAATGATGATGAACAGGATCTGGAACGAGCGGTTGATGTCGAAGCTGCTCGCGCTGGCGGTGCCCAGGTAGGCAAACGCCCACAGCGCGCCGGCAATGCCGAGATAGAACGAACTGATGGCAAAGGCCAGGCGCTTGTAGCGCACTACCGGGATGCCGACCACGGCGGCGGCGGTGTCCATGTCGCGGATCGCCATCCAGTTTCGGCCCACTTGGCTGCGCACCAGGTTGACGGCGGTCCAGGTCAGCAGCAGCACCGTGACCAGGGTCAACAGGTAGCGGCCCAGCGGTGTGTTGAGGTCATGGCCGAACAGGGCGAGTTTTGGCGCGGAAATGGTGCCGGAAGAACCGTAGTTGTAGAACCAGGGGAATTTGACGAACAGCCACTCCAGGAAGAACTGCGCCGTCAGCGTCGTGACCATCAAGTAGAACCCCTTGATCCGCGAGCTGGGCAGGCCAAATACCAACCCCACCCACGCACTGATGATACCGCCACCGAGCAGCGCCACCGGCAAGCCCAGCTCCGGCAGGCGCAGCAGAAAGCCGTAGGTGGCAAACGCCCCGACGGCCATGAACCCGGCCGCGCCCACCGAGGTTTGCCCGGTGTAGCCGGTCAACAGGTTCAAGCCCAGCCCGGCCAGCGACAGCACCAGAAATGGAATCAGGATCGCATTGAGCCAATAGTCATTGCCCCACAATGGCACCACGATAAAGGCCAGCACCAACAGGCCGAGAAGGCCCCAGGGCAGACGCCGCTGAATCAACAGCAACGGCGCAGTTTCTTGAACTACAGGAATCGACATGGTTTCAGACTCGCTCGATGGCGCGCTCGCCGAACAGGCCGGCGGGACGGATATACAGGAAGGCCAGGGCCAATACGTAGGCGAACCATGGGGTGATGCCACCGCCGATCAGTGGGCCGATGTACACCTCGGCGAGGTTCTCCGCCGCGCCGACAATCAGCCCGCCGACGATCGCCCCGCCAATCGAGGTAAAGCCGCCGATGATCAATACCGGCAAGGCTTTGAGCACCACCAGCGACAGCGAAAACTGCACGCCCTGGCGCGCGCCCCACAACAGGCCCGCCACCAGGCCGACAATGCCGGCCACCGCCCAGACGATCTGCCAGATACGGTTGAGGTTGATGCCGATCGACAGCGCCGCCGTGGTGTCATCCGCGACCGCCCGCAGTGATACGCCGATGCGCGTTTTGTTGAACAGCAGCGCCAGCACGGTCACCAGCACCACGGCCGCTGCGGCGGCGATCAGGTCAAACTGGCTGAGCATCAGCGGCCCGACAAACAGCGGCACATCGTCGATGCCCAAATCCAGCGCGCGCACCTGCGAGCCCATCACGCCTTGGGCCAGGCCTTCGATAATGAACGACAGGCCCAAGGTGGCCATGAACAGGGTGATCTGTGAACGGTTGACCAGCGGCCGCAATACCAGCCGCTCGATAAGCAACGCGCCGACGATCATCACAATCACTGTCAGCAACAGCGCCAGGGCAAACGGCACACCCTGGTCGTGCAGGCTGACAAAGGTCAGGGCGGCAAACAGCAGCATCGAGCCCTGGGCGAAATTGAACACACCGCTGGCCTTATAGATCAGCACGAAGCCGATGGCGACCAGCGAATACAGGGTGCCGGCGAGCAGGCCGCCGAGCAGGGTTTCGAAGAAGAAGGTCATCAGTGTGCGACTCCCAGATAGGCCGCGATCACGTCCGGATTGGCTTGCACTTCGGCGGGCGTGCCGTCCCCCACCTTGCGCCCGTAGTCGAGCACCACCACATGGTCCGACAAGCCCATGACCACGCCCATGTCGTGTTCGATCAACACCACGGTGGTGCCCAGGTCGCGGTTCACATCGGCGACGAAGCGGGCCATTTCTTGTTTTTCCTCGGCATTCATCCCGGCCATGGGTTCATCCAGCAGCAACAGGCTGGGGCCCGCGATCAACGCGCGGCCAAGCTCTACGCGCTTTTGCAGGCCATAGGACAGGTTGCCCACCAGCACATCGCGATGGGCTTGCAGTTCGAGAAATTCGAGAATGCCTTGGGCACGCAGGCGAAACGCTGCGGCCTCTCGACGCGCGCGCGGCAAGTCGAGGGCTTGCTCGATAAAGGTGGTGCGCATATGCCGCGACAGGCCGGTGAGGATGTTGTCGAGCACACTCATCTTCTTGAACAGCGCGTTGTTCTGGAACGTGCGGCCGATGCCGCGACGCGCGGCGCCCAAAGGGTCGATGCGGTGGAAGTGGTGTTGCTCAAAAACGATTTCACCGGCGTCAAAGCGATACACGCCGTTAAGCACGTTGAGCAACGAACTTTTACCGGCGCCATTGGGGCCGATCAGCGCACAGATTTCGCCGCGCTGCACCTCGAAGGACAAGGCATTGATGGCCTTGACCCCTTTGAACGACAGCGAGATATCCCGTACCTGGAGAATGGCCTGGCTCATGCGATGTCCCGTTTGAATTCAGCCAGCCATGCTGGGTCGTTGTGAGTCTTTTGCGTGCTGGGTGGCTGCCAGATGTATGCCAGGCGCTGGAAGCCCAGCAGCTTGCGCACGCGGTTTTTGATCAGGCGCCGCACACCGCTTTGTGGGTACGCAATGGCCCAGTCGCACAGGCGTCGACGCCAGGTGCCGGGGGGCGCAAGACGGCGTTCGATATCATCGGCCAGGTGCTGCAAGCGCTCGGGCGACAGCAGCAGGCCGGTAGGCACGACCTCGCTGCAATCGCGCCGGGCCGAGGCGAGGCTTTCGGGAAACGCCAGGCCGTGGCCGCTGTTCAACCATTGCTCCAGCACCACTTGCAGACCGCCTTGCCAGTGAGTGCCCTCCTCACTCCACAGCACGGTTTCAGGCCTTGATGGCCACCAGCGATGCAGCGGTTGCGCCGGGTCTACCGGGCCGAGCAATTGGCTAAAACTCAACGGGTTGGCGGACTGCCAATGCCGCACCTGCTGACGCCCCTGCGCATAAGAATGGCTGGGCTGAATGCGCCATAGCTGCTGGTACAAGGCCTCGGGCTCCAGGTCGTCGGCCAGGGTCACTACCTGCCCGCCGACGGACTGTGCGGCCAGCGCCAGCAGCAACAGGTTGGGCTCGAAAGCCCCACTGAGGGCCAGCCGCGACTGCGCGCCAAAACCCTGCTGGCGCAGGCCGTCGGCCAGGCGCTCCACATCGCGCAAGGCATCGATCCAGCGCCACGCATACCACTGGCCCTGGCGCTTGTGCCGCAAGGCGGTGTGCAGCGGAGTGATCTGCGCCCAGTGGTGCAGGTGCGCCTGGGCCTTGGGTAATGGGCCAAGCCATTCGGCGGGCCACTCTGGCACCGCCGGGCGTTTGAGTTCGTGCACGCTCATAGGGGTAATGCTCCTATTGGGTGGTTAAGCGTGCGGTGGTCCGCTGGCTGAATTAGATCAAACAATGAAGATCAACCTGTGGGAGCGGGCTTGCTCGCGAAAGCGCCGGTTCAGTCAACATTGATGTTGAATGTCAGTCCGCATTCGCCAGCAAGCCCGCTCCCACAGTGGTTTTGTGTGAACCCGACAAATCGCGATAGCCGGCGCCCGGATGGTTCGACGCCAGCCGCGCGCCCTCGCCGAACAGCTTTTCGCGCAAGGTGCCCTGGGCGTATTCGGTCTTGTACACGCCGCGCCTTTGCAACTCCGGCACCAGCCAGTCCACGGCGTCGATAAAGGTTTCGTGGGTCAGTGCGTAGGCCAGGTTGAAGCCGTCCACATCGGTCTCTTCAACCCACTCCTGCAGCAGGTCGGCCACGGTTTCGGGGCTGCCGACAAACAGCGGGCCAAAGCCGCCAATGCCGACCCAATCGGCCAGTTCGTGCGGTGTCCAGACCTTGTTCGGGTCCGCTGTGGAGAAGGCTTCCACGGCCGATTGAATCGCATTGGTGTGCACATGCTTGAGCGGCTCATCCGGTTTGAACTGGCTGAAATCAATGCCGGTCCAGCCGGAGATCAGCGCCATTGCACCTTCGTAACTGACATAGGATTTGTACTCGTCAAACTTGGCTTTCGCCTTGGCGTCGGTCTCAGCGACGATCACCGTCTGCAAGTTGAAGATCAGGATTTTGTTCGGATCACGCCCCGCCTCAGCGGCGCGGCGGCGAATGTCAGCGACAGTCTTCTTCAGCAGCACCTTGGATGGCGCGGCGACGAACACGCACTCGGCCTGTTCGGCGGCGAACTGCTTGCCACGGCTGGACGCGCCCGCCTGGTAAAGCACTGGCGTGCGCTGCGGCGATGGCTCGCAGAGGTGAATACCGGGCACCTGGAAGTGTTTGCCGACGTGGCGGATCTCATGGATTTTGCTCGGGTCGCTGAAAATCCGTCGTTCGCGGTCACGCAGCACAGCGCCCTCTTCCCAACTGCCTTCCCAGAGTTTGTAGCAAACTTCCAGGTATTCCTCGGCATAGTCATAACGCGCGTCATGTTCGGTCTGGGCTTTCTGGCCGAGGTTCTTGGCGCCGCTTTCCAGGTACGACGTGACAATGTTCCAGCCCACGCGGCCCTTGGTCAGGTGATCGAGGGTGGAAAGCCTGCGCGCAAACGGATACGGGTGCTCGAAGGACAGCGACGCGGTGAGGCCAAAGCCCAGGTGCTCGGTGACCAATGCCATCGGCGCAATCAGTGACAAAGGATCGTTGACCGGCACTTGCGCGGCCTGGCGAATCGCCGCGTCACCGTTGCCGTTGTACACGTCATAGATGCCCAGCACGTCGGCGATAAACAGCCCGTCGAACTTGCCGCGCTCGAGGATTTTCGCCAGGTCGGTCCAATACTCCAGGTCCTTGTACTGCCATGAGCGGTCACGCGGGTGCGCCCACAAGCCGGGGGATTGGTGGCCGACACAGTTCATGTCGAAGGCATTCAAACGGATTTCACGGGACATCACAGCACTCCGTTCAGGTGGTAGTTGCCGACAACCTGGTATTTGCGGCGCAGCGGGTCGTCGAGGGTCGACGGCAGCAACGTGCGCTGGCCGGTCAGTTCGAATTCAGCAAGGCTGGCGGCAATCAAGGCTTCGGCGGCGGCGATATGCGCTTCCGTCAAGGCGACGGGGCTGGGGTGGGTTTCGGCGCGGTCGAGCAGCGCAGCAGCCACGTCGATGCGAATTTGCACATCGCCGAAGCGGCTGATCACATAGGGGTCATCGCTGGCCTGCACAAAGCGTCGGCTGTTCTCCAACAGTTGGCGCGCCTGGTCCAGAGGGTGATTCAGCGCAGGCTTGAGTGCATCGTTGAGTGCGGTCATGGGTCAGGCTCCTCAGTTCCAGGCGTGGCGTGCAGGCTTCACGCCGTTGAGCACAAAGTTGCCGATCAAGTGGTATTTCCAGCGTGCCGGGTCGTGCAGCGTGTGGGTGCGTGCGTTGCGCCAGAAGCGGTCGAGGTTGTGCTTGCCCGTGACCGAGCGGGTGCCCGCCAGTTCGAAGAGTTTGCTGCTGGCGAGCAAAGCGGTTTCAGCCGACAGGACTTTGGCCTGGGCGACCACCAGCGAGGCGTTGGCCACGGTGTCTTCGTTGGGCTCCGCCAGGGCCAGGTCAACCGCCTTGCCAGCGTTGGCGAGGATGGCTTCGGTGCCGTGCACGCGCCACTCCAGGTCGCCAATGGCGGCAATCGTAAACGGGTCCTGCCAGCCGTGCTCCTGCTGGCTGTCGATCCACGGGCGTGCCTGGCGCGCATACGTTTTCGCCTGTTCCAGCGCGCCCACGGCGATGCCCGTATCGACGGCCGCCTGGATAATCTGCGAGATCGGACCGTTGGCGGTGGGTTGGTCGAAGGCCTGATGGGCCGGGATCACCGCACTGCGTGGCACAACCACGCCATCGAGCGTCACGCCGCCGCTGGCGGTGGTGCGCTGGCCGAAGCCGTCCCAGCTGTCGACCACCGTGAGGCCCGGCGCATCGCGTTCGACGAAGGCAATGAAGGCCTGGCCGTTTTCGTTGTTGCCGACGGTGGGCACGAGATGGGCGAACAACGCGCCGGTGCAGTAGAACTTTTCGCCGTTGATTTGCGCGGTGTCGCCGTCGAAACGAATCTGGGTGTCAAACGTGCCGGCGTTTTTGCTCTTGGCTTCAGAGAAGGCGTTGCCGAATCGGTAGCCCGCCAGGACCTTGCCGAAGTAGTGACGCTTTTGTTCCTCGCTGGCGGTTTGCAGGAGGATGTCCACCACGCCCAGGTGATTTTGCGGGATTTGCCCCAAGGACGGGTCGGCGGCGGAGATCACCTTGATCACCTCGGCCACGGTCACATAGGACACCTCGGCGCCACCGTAGGCCTTGGGAATGGTGATACCCCACAGGCCGCTGGCGGAAAACTCTTCAAGTTCGGCGACCGGCAAGCGTCGCTCGCGGTCGCGCACGCTGGCGTCGACAGCGAAGCGGGCGGCCAACCGAATGGCGACCTCAATCGCTTCGGCATCCGAGCGGATAATATGGGCAGGTTGTTGAGGATGGGCTGACATGGGCCGACTCCAGGCTCCGATGGGATACCTGGGTGATTGCAGGAGTCGTGCCTGAATTTAATCGCCAATAAAATCAGTGAGTTGCTGGTAAAACACGGCGATAGACCACGCGTCAAACCAGCAAAGTGTCCATCGACTGTTGCCGGGTAAACAGTTAGATCACCACGTTACGCACAAAGCGCACGGCGACCTCACCGTCATTGCGATAGCCGTGGGCCTGGCGGCTGGCGAACATGTAGAACTCGCCAGCGGCGACGTGCTGTTCTACGCCATCGAGAATCAGCGTCAGGCTGCCTTCGAAGACGAACAGCTGCACGCTCCAGCCTTCCGGGTCTGGCTCGGGGTTGTAACGATCACCGGGTTCCAGGCGCATCTCCCACAATTCCACTTCGCGGCGCGCGGTGGCTTTGGCCAGCAATACGGCTTTACTGCCGGGAATGTCACCAGCCCAGGCCAGCTCGTTGATGCGGCTGTGGTCGCCCGCATCCGGCGCCTGGATCAGGTCGCTGAAGGCCACGTCCAACGCTTCGGCGACACGGTCCAAAGTGGACAGGCTGACGTTTTTCTCGCCCGCCTCGATAGCCACCAGCATGCGGCGGCTGACCCCGGACTTTTCCGATAGCGCGGTTTGGCTCAAGTCGGCAGCATGCCGCAGACGACGAACGTTCTGGCTGACGTGTTGCAGGACCGAAGCCCGTTGTGGATTTTCTTTGTGCACTATATTGCTCAATAGGTAGGTGTGCGCAGTATACTGCCCAGCGTGCGGCGCATTGTGCGGTCCGTGCCTTTCCCTTGCAAGACCGAGCCGCCATGACCGCCCCGAACGCTTCCACACGTTTCAACCGTTTCAGTAAAGCCGAATGCATCCTGGTGGTGATCACCATGATTTGGGGCGGCACGTTTTTGCTCGTGCAACATGCCATGACCGTCAGCGGGCCAATGTTTTTTGTCGGCCTGCGGTTTGCCGCGGCAGCCATCGTGGTGGGTTTCTTCTCATTGCGCACCCTGCGCGGCCTGACCCTGTTTGAATTGAAAGCCGGCGCCTTCATCGGCACGTCGATCATGTTCGGCTACGGCATGCAAACCATCGGGTTACAGACCATTCCGAGCAGCCAATCGGCGTTCATTACTGCGCTGTATGTGCCGTTTGTGCCCCTGTTGCAGTGGTTGGTGCTGGGACGCCGCCCGGCGCTGATGCCGGCCATCGGCATCATGCTGGCGTTCACCGGGTTGATGCTGCTCACCGGCCCGGCCGGTGCCTCGCTGAACTTCAGCCCCGGCGAAATTGCCACGTTGATCTGCGCCGTGGCGGTGGCGGCCGAAATCATCCTGATCAGCGCCTTTGCCGGGCAGGTGGATGTGCGTCGGGTAACCGTCGTGCAATTGGCCACGGCGTCGCTGTTGTCGTTTCTGATGGTGGTGCCGATGGGTGAGGCATTGCCCGGGTTCTCCTGGTTGCTGCTGTTCAGCGCCGTGGGCCTGGGTTTGACCAGTGCGGTGATCCAGGTCGCGATGAACTGGGCGCAGCAGAGTGTTTCGCCCACCCGTGCCACCCTGATCTATGCCGGTGAGCCGGTGTGGGCAGGCGTGATCGGGCGGATTGCCGGGGAGCGCTTTCCACCGATTGCGATGGTCGGCGCGGCGTTGATTGTGGCGGCGGTGATTGTCAGTGAGTGGAAGACGAAGGGGCAGAAGGCACTCGAATTACGCGATGAAAGGGAACAGGAACAGCAAGGGTAAGGTCGGACATGCAGGCCGACTGTCAGATTGCCATTACGGGCAAGCCCGGCGCCCACACAGGAGCGTGGTGCGTTGTTGAAAGGGGCCACCTGAAACAATGCCAAACGGGGGTTTTCGGCCTACCTTGTAGGATCCTGCCACATCTTGCCGTTTGGTGATCGAGAAAGCGGCACGTATGATGCATCCCAAACTCCCGCAGATTAGAAGCCTATGTCCCTGATAGTTCTACTGCTTCTGCCTTTTATCGGCAGCTGTCTGGCGGCCTTGCTGCCGCATAATGCACGTAACACCGAATCCCTGCTGGCCGGCCTGGTGGCCTTGGTCGGCACTGTTCAAGTCGCCCTGCTCTACCCCCAGATCGCCCACGGTGGCGTGATCCGCGAAGAATTCATGTGGTTGCCCAGCCTTGGGCTGAACTTCGTGTTGCGCATGGACGGGTTTGCCTGGTTGTTCTCGATGCTGGTGCTGGGCATCGGTACGCTGGTGTCGCTGTATGCGCGTTACTACATGTCGCCGGACGACCCGGTGCCGCGTTTCTTCGCATTTTTCCTGGCTTTTATGGGCGCCATGCTCGGCCTGGTGATTTCCGGCAACCTGATCCAGATCGTATTTTTCTGGGAACTGACCAGCCTGTTCTCGTTCCTGCTGATCGGCTACTGGCACCACCGCGCCGACGCCAGGCGTGGCGCCTATATGGCCTTGATGGTCACCGGCGCGGGCGGCTTGTGCCTGCTGGCGGGCGTGATGCTGCTGGGGCATATCGTCGGCAGCTATGACCTGGACCAGGTGCTGGCGGCGGGCGATCAGATTCGTGCGCACTCCCTGTACCCGGTGATGCTGGCTCTGGTGCTGATCGGCGCCTTGAGCAAAAGCGCCCAGTTCCCCTTCCATTTCTGGCTGCCTCACGCGATGGCGGCACCGACTCCGGTTTCTGCCTACCTGCACTCGGCGACGATGGTGAAGGCCGGCGTGTTCCTGCTGGCCCGCCTGTGGCCGTCGCTGTCCGGCAGCGAAGAATGGTTCTGGATCGTCGGCGGTGCCGGCGCAGTCACCCTCCTCCTCGGCGCTTACTGCGCCATGTTTCAGAATGATCTCAAGGGCCTGCTGGCCTATTCCACCATCAGCCACCTCGGGCTGATTACCCTGCTGCTGGGCCTCAACAGCCCGCTGGCCGCCGTCGCGGCGGTGTTTCATATCCTCAACCACGCGACCTTCAAGGCCTCGCTGTTCATGGCGGCGGGCATCATCGACCATGAAAGCGGCACGCGGGATATCCGCAGGCTCAGTGGCCTGGTGCGGCTGATCCCGTTTACCGCGACCCTGGCAATGGTGGCCAGTGCATCCATGGCCGGCGTGCCGTTGCTCAATGGTTTCCTGTCCAAAGAAATGTTCTTCGCCGAAACCGTGTTCGTGTCATCGACCGCCTGGGTGGAAATCGCCCTGCCGATGATCGCGACCATCGCCGGCACCTTCAGCGTGGCCTATGCGCTGCGCTTCACGGTCGATGTGTTCTTCGGCCCGCCCGCAACCGACCTGCCCCACACGCCCCACGAACCGCCGCGCTGGATGCGCGCACCGGTTGAATTGCTGGTATTCACTTGCCTGCTGGTGGGGATTTTCCCGGCCCAGGTGGTCGGTTCGATCCTCGCCGCCGCCGCGCTGCCGGTTGTCGGCGGTGAACTGCCCGAATACAGCCTGGCGATCTGGCACGGCTGGAATGCGCCGATGATCATGAGCCTGGTAGCCATGTCCGGCGGCGTGGTGCTGTACCTGCTGCTGCGCAAGCAACTCAAGCGTGGCCGCTTCAAATACCCGCCGGTGATCAGCTACTTCAACGGCAAGCGCATGTTCGAGCGCTGCCTGGTGGTGATGATGCGCGGCGTGCGCAAGATCGAAAAACGCATCAGCACCAAGCGCCTGCAAACCCAGCTATTCCTGTTGGTATTGGCGGCGGTGGTGGCAGGTTTGATCCCGATGCTGAACAGCGGGATCAGCTGGGGCGACAGGCCGAAGATCCCCGGTTCCATCGTGTTCGTGACCCTGTGGTTACTGGCGATTGCCTGTGCACTGGGCGCCGCCTGGCAAGCCAAGTATCACCGGCTGGCAGCCCTGACCATGGTCAGCGTGTGCGGCATGGTCACCTGCGTCACCTTCGTGTGGTTCTCGGCGCCGGACCTGGCCCTCACGCAACTGGTGGTCGAAGTCGTCACCACCGTGCTGATCCTGCTGGGCCTGCGCTGGCTGCCACGGCGGATCGAAGAAGTGTCGCCATTGCCCAGCTCGCTGCGCAAGGCACGCATCCGGCGTCTGCGTGACTTCCTGCTGTCCACCGTGGTGGGCGGCGGCATGGCGTTGTTGTCCTACGCAATGCTGACCCGCCAGACGCCCAACGATATCTCCTCGTTCTACCTCAGCCGCGCCCTGCCCGAAGGCGGCGGCAGCAATGTGGTGAACGTAATGCTGGTGGACTTCCGGGGCTTCGACACCCTGGGCGAAATCACCGTGCTTGGCGCCGTGGCGCTGACCGTCTACGCCCTGCTGCGCCGGTTCCGTCCTTCGAAAGAAAGCATGCAACTGCCCGCACAACAACGCCAACTGGCGCCGGACGTGGCCACCGACCTGGTCAACCCGCGCCAGGCCAGCGACACCGCCCTGGGCTTCATGATGGTGCCGGCGGTGCTGGTGCGCCTGCTGCTGCCGATTGCGCTGGTGGTGTCGTTCTATCTGTTTATGCGCGGCCACAACCAGCCAGGCGGCGGGTTCGTCGCAGGCCTGGTGATGTCGGTGGCGTTTATCCTGCAATACATGGTGGCCGGCACCCAGTGGGTCGAAGCGCAGATGAGCCTGCGGCCGATGCGCTGGATGGGCTTTGGCCTGCTCTCGGCGACATTGACCGGGCTCGGCGCGTTGTTTGCCGGGTACCCGTTCCTGACGACCCACACCTGGCACTTCAGCCTGCCGGTGCTGGGCGATATCCATATCGCCAGCGCGCTGTTCTTCGACATCGGCGTCTACGCCATGGTCGTCGGTTCGACGCTGTTGATGCTCACCGCCCTCGGTCACCAATCCGTGCGGGCCCATAAACCGAGCAACCAGGCGAAAGCCGTTGCCGCAACGGAAGGAGCCGCCTGATGGAAGAAGTCATCGCAATTGCCATTGGAGTCCTGGCGGCCTCCGGCGTCTGGCTGATCCTGCGGCCACGCACGTTCCAGGTGGTGATGGGCCTGTGCCTGCTGTCGTACGGGGTCAACCTGTTCATATTCAGCATGGGCAGCCTGTTTATCGGCAAGGAGCCGATCATCAAGGACGGCGTGCCGCAAGACCTGCTCAACTACACCGACCCGCTGCCTCAGGCGCTGGTGCTGACGGCGATCGTGATCAGCTTCGCCATGACCGCATTGTTCCTGGTGGTACTGCTGGCTTCCCGGGGCCTGACCGGTACTGACCATGTGGACGGCCGGGAGCCCAAGGAATGAATTGGGTCAACCAAATGATCGTCGCGCCGATCCTGCTGCCACTGCTGACGGCTGCACTGATGCTGATGCTTGGCGAAAAACGTCGCCCGCTGAAGGCAAAAATCAACCTGTTCTCCAGCATCGTCGGCCTGGGCATTGCCATCCTGCTGCTGTACTGGACGCAACAAGGCGGCCCCGGCTCGATTGGTGTGTACCTGCCGGGCAACTGGCAGGTGCCGTTCGGCATCGTACTGGTGGTGGACCAACTCTCGGCATTGATGCTGGTGCTCACCGGCATCATCGGCGTGAGTGCGCTGCTGTTCGCCATGGCCCGCTGGGACCGTGCCGGCACCAGTTTTCATGCGCTGTTCCAGATTCAGATGATGGGCCTGTACGGCGCCTTTCTCACCGCGGACTTGTTCAACCTGTTCGTGTTCTTCGAGGTGCTGCTGGCGGCGTCCTACGGCTTGATGTTGCACGGTTCGGGCCGCGCGCGGGTGTCGTCAGGGCTGCATTACATCGCGATCAACCTGCTGGCGTCGTCGCTGTTTCTGATTGGCGCGGCGATGATCTACGGCGTAACCGGCACGCTGAACTTCGCTGACCTGGCACTGAAAATCCCGCTGGTGCCGGAGGCGGATCGCGGCCTGTTGCACGCTGGCGCGGCGATTCTGGCGACGGCATTCCTGGCCAAAGCCGGCATGTGGCCGTTGAATTTCTGGTTGGCGCCCGCCTATTCCTCGGCCAGCGCACCGGTGGCGGCGATGTTTGCGATCATGACCAAGGTCGGCGTATATACCGTGCTGCGCCTGTGGACCCTGCTGTTTTCCGGCCAGGCCGGTGCTTCGGCGTTGTTTGGCGGCGACTGGCTGGTGTACGGCGGCATGGCGACGATTATCTGCGCGGCGCTGGCGATGCTGGCCGCGCAACGGCTGGAGCGCATGGCCAGTTTGAGCATTCTGGTGTCGGCCGGGATCCTGCTGTCGGCCGTGGGTTTTGCCCAGCCAAGCCTCACCGCCGGCGCGTTGTTCTATCTGGTCAGCTCAACACTGGCCTTGAGCGCGCTGTTCCTGCTGGCTGAGTTGATCGAGCGCTCGCGTTCGGCCAATGACCTGCCGCTGGATGAAGAAATCGATGCACTGCCCAAGGCCATGGAGTCCCTGCACCCGCGTCCGGGCGTGAACCTGGACGATGAGCAGAAAGCCGTGGTCGGCCAGGTGATTCCCTGGACCATGGCCTTTCTCGGTTTGAGCTTTGTCGCTTGCGCGCTGTTGATTATCGGCATGCCGCCGTTGTCCGGGTTTATCGGCAAACTCAGCTTGTTGAGTGCGCTGGTCAATCCCATGGGCCTGGGCAACGCAGTGGATGAACCGATCCGTCCGGCCGCCTGGGGCCTGGTGGCGTTGCTGATCCTGTCTGGCCTGGCGTCGCTGATCGCCTTCGCCCGTCTGGGCATCCAGCGTTTCTGGACCCCGGAAGAGCGCCCCTCGCCGCTGCTGCGTCGTTACGAGTGCATACCGATTTTCTTCCTGCTCGGCCTGAGCATCATTCTGACCTTCAAGGCCGAGCCGTTGATGCGCTACACCCAAGCCACCGCCGAGAGCCTGAACAACCCGGAACACTATGTGATGGCGGTGATGGCGACGCGACCGATACCCAGCCCTGAAGCCAAAGCCGCCGCGCTGGAGGTGCAGCCATGAAGCGTCTGTTTCCGGCCCCGTGGTTGTCGCTGGCATTGTGGGTGTTGTGGCTGGTGTTGAACTTGTCGATCAGCCCCGGCAACCTGTTGCTGGGCGCGCTGATGGGTTTTCTCGCGCCGCTGCTGATGGCACCGTTGCGCCCCTTGCCGATCCGCATCCGCCGCCCAGGTGTGATCATCCGCCTGTTTTTCCTGGTGGGTCGCGATGTGATCGCATCCAATCTGCAAGTAGCCTGGGGCGTGTTGGTGTGCGGCTCACGGCCACCGCGCTCGCGCTTTGTGAAAATCCCGCTGGACCTGCGCGACCCCAACGGCCTGGCCGTGCTGTCGATGATCACCAGTGTCACCCCCGGCACCGTCTGGTCGGAACTGGCGCTGGACCGCAGTATTTTGCTGATCCACGTGTTCGACCTGAGTGACGAAGCGCAGTTTATCCAGCACTTCAAACACGCCTACGAACGGCCCCTGATGGAGATCTTCGAATGAGCGACCTGCTCTCCAATGCGATCCTGTTCAGCCTGTTCCTGTTTTCCCTGGCAATGGTGCTGACGCTGTTACGCCTGTTCAAAGGCCCCTCCGCACAAGACCGGGTCCTGGCGCTGGATTATCTGTACATCCTGGCGATGCTGATGATGCTGGTGCTCGGCATTCGCTATGCCAGTGACACCTACTTTGAAGCAGCGCTGCTGATTGCGCTGTTTGGCTTTGTCGGGTCGTTCGCCCTGGCGAAATTCCTGCTACGTGGCGAGGTGATTGAATGATGCCGTTATGGGTTGAAGTCATCGTGGCGGTGCTGCTGGTGCTGAGCAGCCTGTTTGCACTGATCGGCGCGATTGGGTTACTGCGCATGAAGGACTTTTTCCAACGCATGCACCCACCCGCACTGGCCTCGACGCTGGGCGCGTGGTGTGTGGCGTTGGCGTCGATTATCTACTTTTCGGTGCTCAAGTCCGCGCCGGTGCTGCACGGCTGGTTGATTCCGATTTTGTTGGCGATCACGGTGCCGGTGACCACCTTGCTGCTGGCGCGTACTGCGCTGTTTAGAAAGCGCATGGCGGGCAATGATGTGCCCACCGAAGTCAGTAGCCGCACAGAAAAAAGCAGGTAAGAGCGAGCCAGCGTGCGCCTGAAAATGCTTGCCAGAGCGCCCGTCAGCTTGCCAACAAGCGCCCGTCGAGTGCCATTTTCACCGTTTTGACGAGCATAACAGCCAATGCAAGCGTCAGGAATACCAACAACCCATAAGCTACCAGGCTTAAAAACAAGCTCTGTTGCGCATCAGCGTACTTCAACGCGGCATTGCTCAATGCCGCAATGGGAAAACTGATCGACCACCACACTGGCGAGAAAGGCGCTGCGTTTCGAAACACTTTGAACGCCAACACTACAAACAGGAACAGGCCAAAGTAAAAAAGAACGCTGGCAAAACGGTCAACAGCACCGAAAACGTTCACATAAGCCAGAAATCCTACGGCAAAAGGCGCCACCATCACCATGAGTGAAGGCGTCATGCCCTTGGCCATCGCCGGTTCATGAATCAGCCGGGCGAAAATTCGATTGAACAGCACCACTGCCAATGTGCTGCCCATTGCGATGGCGAAGAGGTTGAGTTCGTGAGCCCAGGCCATGGGCATATGGGCCCCGGTCACCGCAATATCCAATGCCGCAACGCCTGGAATCAACCAGGCAGGCACGGCCAACTGGGCCTCCCGGCCGCCGCTGAGCAAACGAAAAACCACGACCGCCGCCAGCAACACAGTCAGCCCACTACCGACCGCCCATATCACCTGGCCCAACAGCGTGCTGTATGACATCGCTATGGCCGAAAGCAGCAGTAACGCAATAGTCACGGTGCCAAAAAAGTTGCCGGTTACCGGATGAGAAAACTCTGCTTTTACCGCCTCAGGGTGTTTGATCCATTTGCTCGTGTAACCCACCGCTAATAAGACAAACACCAGAGCCGAAAGCATGCCGATGAACTCGGCAAGATTTTCGCCGAAGATACTGGCCTCACTCAGGCCAGGGCTGGCTAACCGCCACGCCAAGCTCAAGCCGGCAAGCCCCATGACACTGCCAAACAAGTTGATGGGGAGGTTCTTGATCGAATGTGTACCTTGGCTCGACTCGGCAGGCTTGGCCACCGACAGATTGCTATGACTCATGATGTACCCAATTGACTGAAAATGACGTAGACGCTATTTTCAGCCAATCGAAATATGACAACAATCATCAACTAACGACGTTTTCAGCCAAATTCACAGCCTAGACGGGCAACTCGATGAAAATCGCTCTTCTTGCACCCCCACGCATCCAAATGCTCGACCTCGTCGGACCGACCGATGTATTCGCTGAAGCCGCACGCCAACTGGGTAAACCTCGTACCTACCGAATAGCGGTGATCGGGGTCCGACCCGGCCCTATCAAGGGTACCAGTGGCTTGCGCGTGGAAACGGATGACTGCATTGAAACCTTCGACGCCCACATCGATACCCTGCTCATCGCCGGCAGCCCGGCAATCGGCGATATCACCGATAATCTTCGCGTATTGCACTGGGTGCGTCGGCAGGCGGGCAAGGCGCGTCGTGTCGGCTCGGTGTGCAGCGGTGCCTTCGTACTGGCTGCAGCCGGGCTGCTGGCAGGCCGTAGGGCCACCACCCACTGGAACTCCAGTGCGGCCCTGGCTCGCCAGTACCCGAACATCCAGGTGGACGCCGATAGCATCTTCATCCGCGATGGCAACCTGTATACCTCAGCGGGCATCACGGCGGGGATGGACCTGGCATTGGCCCTGGTGGAAGAGGATCACGGTCGGGACCTGGCACTGAGCGTGGCCAGGGAAATGGTGATGTACCTCAAGCGCCCCGGCGGCCAATCGCAGTTCAGTGCCCAATTGGCAGCCCAGAGCGCCGAGCGCAGCGCGATTCGCGATATACAGCATTACATCATCGAACACTTGGCGACCGACCTCAGCGTGCCACTACTGGCCCGACACATGGGCATGAGCGAACGCAATTTCGCCAGGGTATTCAAGGCTGACGCCGGCCAGACCCCAGCCGAATTCGTTGAACGGGCGCGCATCGACGGAGCCCGCCAACTGCTCGACAGCGCCGATGTATCCCTCAAGCGTCTGGCCAATCAGGTTGGGTACGCCAATGTGGATGGTTTCAGGCGTGCGTTCGTGCGTCGCCTGGGCATTAGCCCCAATGAGTACCGCAAGATCCACGCCCCGCAAAAGAATGCCCAATGACTGCTGCATGAGCCCTCCAAAAGGTTAGCTAAATGACCTGATATGCGCAGCGAGTTCAGCCAGCCCCTGATCATCAGCCCGTACCGAATCGTGAGACGATATATACCCCTCATACGTCTCAAAGTACTTATCCACCTTCGAGCTGCGAGGTTTGAACGCACTGTCCTGCCCCGTTCCGTGCATGGGAAACAGCTTCGCATGCAGATGATCCACGCCATACCCTTCCAGAATCATCCCCGTGCGCGCCACATCGGGAAACGCCCGGTCAATCTGCAACGCAGTCTTTTTGGCCGCCACAGCCAGATCAGCCAGCACCGAATCCGACTGCGCGAACGCATAACTGCCGTAGTGCTGCTTGGGGATCACCACACTGAAACCTGGCGTGTTTGGGAAGATCGAAAGGAACGCCATATGGTGGTCGTCTTCCCACAGGATGTGCGCCGGGGAAGTCTTTTGAACGATGCTGCAGAAAATACAATCCATTTGAATCACCGCCAGTTTCGTCTTGGGTTTGGTCGTGGCAACCATCTAAAGCTAGGATGGAATGAGCGTCAAACCCTACGGGCATTTTGGGAAATGTCCTAAGACCTGGGTATGCCCGCTGTGCTGAGACAGGAGTTCACCATGGATAGAAACATTATTGTCATCGGCGGCGAGTCCAGCGAAGACATGACGCGCATGACCCGCATCGACGAATATATCGTCGCTTCCTCGGGCAAAACCCAGCCCACGGTGCTCTATATCTCCACCGCCAATGGCGATGACCGTACGAAGATTGCCGACTTCACGCTCAAATACCAAAGCGCCGGCTGCACCGTTGTGCCATTGACGTTTTTCATTCCGCCTTTTCCAGCCCCGGGTCATGTTGCCGCGCTGTTTGAACAGGCTGACATCATCTATGTGGCCGGCGGCAACACCCGAGCCTTGCTGGCCATCTGGCGTGAATTTGACGTGACCGCCCTTTTGAAGCAAGCCCAGGAACACGGCAAAGTGCTTTGCGGCGTCAGTGCCGGCGCCATCTGCTGGTTCGACCACGGGCATTCCGACTCAGGGGGCGTATATGCGCTGGTCGACGGACTGGGTTTTCTCCCTGGCGCGCTGTGCCCGCACTTCAGCTCAGAGGCGGGGAGAGAATCTTCGTTTGTTGAACTGGTTCGACTTAAAAACATACACCCCGCCTACGCGCTGGATGACGGCGTTGCCCTGCATTTCAAGAACGGTGAATACCACGCGACTGTTCATAACTACACGACTGGTAGTGCATATGAACTCAGCAACACTTCGGAGCCCATTGCAAGGAAACGCCCTACAGCTCTTTAGGGTTGCCGCTCAGAAAATGGCCGCCTAATCTTTGGCGGTCGCTGCAAATTCAGCGACCGGGTTTCGCAGCTCGGTTAAACTCTAGACGCACAGCGTCCACCTCAGATAGCGGGCGCTTTTTAATGCCTGATGTTATGGCGGCTGTGCGCGGGATACCTTCGGGTATGCCGGGCGCTAGAGTCCCGGTCTGCGAACCTGCGTACAGCTGCCACCCAAATATCGTTTCGCAGCGATGGGTGGTGACTCCAATACTCTAGGAGCTACGCCATGATTAAAGACAGTCCGAATCCACCGTCAGATTCAACCGCATTTCACGCTGCCGCTCATCGATCGATCAATCACTACCTGAACCCGTCTGAAAAACCAGAGCCATCTGCTGAGGATCATGGTTTGTTTACCGTACGTGAAGGATTAGACGTCGAGACGCTGCTGGTCAACGCGTCGGAGGATCTTGCGTCGGTTCAAGCGCTGGCAAGCCATTTGGCGTTTGAGGTAGACGGCAATCCGCGCAGCGTGGTGCTTGGAATTTGCCGGATGCTGGAGGGAATCCAGTTGATGGTGGAAAAAACACTAAGCCTCAATTCCAGCCAAACCCAGGGATAAATCCAACAACAGCGGGCATGCAGGGCGGGCACGGTAAAATGTGGGAGCGGGCTTGCTCGCGAAGACGGAGTGTCAGTTGATACATCTTTAACTGATCCACCGCATTCGCGAGCAAGCCCGCTCCCACATTTGGGTTGAGTAGGTCGCTGAAATAACACCGGCCAAAAAAAACGCCCCGAACCAGTCGGGGCGTTTTTTATTCAGGGTTTACCGATCAAGCCTGATCAGCCAACCGCCACGTCGTGCCGCCCTTGCCGTCTTCCAACACCACACCCATCGCGGTCAGTTGGTCACGGATACGGTCGGACTCCGCCCAGTCTTTGCCGGCACGCGCAGCCAGGCGCGCTTGAATCAGCGCATCAACCTCGGCCGCATCCACGCGCCCTTCGGCGCCGGCTTGCAGGAAGTCATCAGCTTCCATCTGCAGCACACCCAGCACGCTGGCCAGCTCTTTCAAGCGCGCCGCCAGACCTGCCGCCGCGTCGAGATCCGTCTCGCGCAGGCGGTTGATCTCACGCACCATCTCGAACAGCACCGCGCAGGCTTCCGGCGTACCGAAGTCGTCGTTCATGACTTCGGTAAAGCGTGCCACGAAGGCGTCGCCGCCGGCAGGCGCCACGGCGGGCAGGCCTTTCAACGCGTGGTAGAAACGCTCCAGAGCGCCTTTGGCGTCCTTGAGGTTGTCTTCCGAATAGTTGATGGCGCTGCGGTAGTGGCTGGACACCAGCAAATAACGCACAACTTCTGGGTGGTACTTTTCCAGCACGTCGCGAATGGTGAAGAAGTTGTTCAAGGACTTGGACATCTTCTCGCCATTGATGCGGATCATGCCGCAGTGCATCCAGGCGTTGGCGTAGGTCTTGCCGGTAGCCGCTTCGCTTTGGGCGATTTCGTTTTCGTGGTGCGGGAACTCGAGGTCGCTGCCGCCGCCATGAATGTCGAAGGTCTCGCCCAGGCAGCACGTGGACATCACCGAGCATTCGATGTGCCAGCCCGGACGCCCGGCGCCCCATGGCGACTCCCAGCTTGGCTCGCCGGGCTTGGTGCCTTTCCACAGCACGAAGTCGAGCGGGTCTTGCTTGGCTTCGTCGACTTCGATGCGTGCGCCGATGCGCAGGTCTTCGATTTTCTTGCGCGACAGCTTGCCGTAGCCCATGAACTTGGCGACGCGATAGTACACGTCGCCATTGCCCGGGGCGTAGGCGTAACCCTTGTCGATCAGGGTCTGGATCATCGCGTGCATGCCAGGGATGTGGTCCGTGGCACGCGGTTCCATGTCCGGCTTGAGGATGTTGAGGCGGGCCTCGTCCTCATGCATGGCGGCGATCATGCGTTCGGTCAGTGCGTCGAACGACTCGCCGTTTTCGTTGGCGCGGTTGATGATCTTGTCGTCGATGTCGGTGATGTTGCGCACGTACGTCAAGTCATAGCCGCTGAAACGCAACCAGCGCGTCACCAGGTCGAAGGCAACCATGCTGCGGCCGTGGCCGATGTGGCAGTAGTCGTACACGGTCATGCCGCACACGTACATGCGCACCTTGTTGCCATCCAGCGGCTTGAAGACTTCTTTGGTTTTGCTGAGTGTGTTGTAGATCGTTAGCACGACATATCCCTTAAGACTTGATCACTGGCCCCACGAATCACGCAAGGTCACGGTACGGTTGAATACCGGAGCACCGGGTTTCGAGTCCTTGATATCCGCGCAGAAGTAACCTTCGCGCTCGAACTGGAAACGGTCTTCCGGCTGTGCGTCGCCAAGCGATGGCTCAGCACGACAACCTGTAAGCACTTGCAGCGAGTCAGGGTTGATGTTGTCCAGGAAGCTGGCGCTGTCTTCGGCCTTCTCCGGGTTCGGCGATCGGAACAGACGATCGTACAGACGCACTTCGCACTCGATGCTGGCAGCGGCCGGCACCCAGTGGATCACGCCCTTGACCTTACGGCCTTCAGGGTTCTTGCCGAGTGTTTCCGGATCGTACGAGCAGCGCAGTTCGACGATGTTGCCTTCGGCGTCCTTGATTGCTTCGTCGGCGCGGATCACGTAGCTGCCACGCAGGCGCACTTCGCCGTTCGGCTCCAGGCGCTTGTAACCCTTCGGCGGCTCTTCCATGAAGTCGTCACGGTCGATGTAGATTTCGCGCGCGAACGACAGCTTGCGCACGCCCAGCTCTTCTTTCTGCGGGTGACGCGGCAGCTCAAGGTGGTCGACCTTGTCTTCCGGGTAGTTGGTGATCACGACTTTCAACGGACGCAGCACGCACATGGCGCGCGGCGCGTTCGCGTCCAGATCCTGACGGATGCTGAACTCAAGCATGCCGTAATCGACCACACCGTCAGAACGGTTGGTGCCGACCATGTCGCAGAAATTGCGGATCGACGCCGGGGTGTAGCCACGACGACGGAAACCCGAGAGCGTCGACATGCGCGGGTCGTCCCAGCCATGCACGTGCTTTTCATCGACCAGTTGCTTGAGCTTGCGCTTGCTGGTGATGGTGTAGTTCAGGTTCAGGCGGCTGAATTCGTACTGACGCGGGTGCGCCGGCACCGGCAGGCTGTCCAGGAACCATTCGTACAGAGGGCGATGGCTTTCGAACTCCAGGGTGCAGATGGAGTGGGTGATGCCTTCGATGGCGTCCGACTGACCGTGGGTGAAGTCGTAGTTGGGGTAGATGCACCACTTGTCACCGGTCTGGTGGTGATGGGCATGGCGAATGCGGTACATGATCGGGTCGCGCAGGTTCATGTTCGGCGAGGCCATGTCGATCTTGGCGCGCAGCACGCGGGCGCCGTCCGGGAACTCACCGGCGCGCATGCGGTTGAACCAGTCGAGGTTCTCTTCGACCGAACGGTCGCGGAACGGGCTGTTCTTGCCCGGCTCGGTCAGGCTGCCACGGTATTCCTTGGCTTGCTCGGGGGTCAGGTCGTCAACGTAGGCCTTGCCGGCCTTGATCAACTCGACGGCCCAGTCGAACAGCTGGTCGAAATACTTGGATGCATAGCGCACTTCACCGGACCATTCGAAGCCCAGCCACTTGATGTCGCTTTCGATGGCGTCGATGTATTCCTGGTCTTCCTTGGCCGGGTTGGTGTCGTCGAAACGCAGGTGCGTAACGCCACCGAACTCCTGAGCCAGGCCGAAGTTCACACAAATCGACTTGGCATGACCGATGTGCAGGTAGCCGTTGGGCTCTGGCGGGAAGCGGGTGACGATCTGCGTATGCTTGCCCGAATCCAGGTCCGCCTGGATGATCGGGCGCAGGAAATTGACCGGGACGGCAGGTCCGGCCTTGGAATTCGAGGTAGGGTCGACAGTGGGCTTGCTCATAGGATCCTTGAACAGACAGGTTCGTGGCCAGGTGGGGCCAGATAAAACAAAGGGCTCATAATAGCCGAAGCAGTCAAGACACTGACAGGCTGGGACCAAAAACTGCTGTTTAATTCCGCTTTTAATGACCGGGGCGATAAAAAACCGCCTCGAAATTCCCGCTGGGCACGCTAAACTGCGCGCCTTGGCCCTCGTTTAGCCAGACAGGTAAGACGCCCCGGCGTCCAAACCCACGAATTCCCTGAAAAGAGTAGTGAACATGACTCAAGTCAAACTGACCACCAACCACGGTGACATCGTCATCGAGCTGAACGCCGAGAAAGCGCCGAACACCGTCGCCAACTTCATCGAATACGTGAATGCTCACCACTACGATGGCACCGTTTTCCACCGTGTCATCGGCAACTTCATGGTCCAGGGCGGTGGTTTCGAGCCAGGCATGAAAGAAAAGAAAGACAAGCGCCCAAGCATCCAGAACGAAGCAGACAACGGCCTCTCCAACGACAAGTACACCGTCGCCATGGCCCGTACCATGGAGCCGCATTCAGCCTCCGCGCAGTTCTTCATCAACGTCGCCGACAACGCCTTCCTGAACCACAGCGGCAAGAACGTGCAGGGTTGGGGTTACGCGGTATTCGGTAAAGTGACCGAAGGCCAGGACGTCGTCGACAAGATCAAAGGCGTGCAAACCACCGGTAAAGCCGGTCACCAGGATGTTCCGGTAGAAGACGTGATCGTCGAGAAAGCCGAGATCGTTGGGTGATATTGCTGATTTCAGATTTGCATCTGGAAGAGGAGCGCCCGGACATTACCCGGGCGTTTCTGGATTTGCTCCACGGTCGCGCCCGTGGCGCCCAGGCGTTGTACATTCTGGGGGACTTCTTTGAAGCCTGGGTTGGCGACGATGGAATGACACCTTTCCAGCGTTCGATTTGCGCGGCGCTGCGTGAGCTGAGCGACAGCGGCACCCCGATTTTTATCATGCATGGCAACCGGGACTTCCTGATCGGCAAGGCATTCTGCACAGCGGCAGGCGCCACCTTGCTCAAGGACCCCAGTGTCGTGCAGTTCTATGGCGAACCTGTGCTGTTGATGCACGGCGACAGCCTGTGCACCCGCGACGTCGGCTATATGAAGCTGCGGCGCATCCTGCGCAATCCGATTGTGCTGTTTATCCTGCGTCACTTGCCCTTGCGTACCCGGCACAAGCTGGCGCGCAAACTGCGCAGCGAGAGCAGCGCCCAGGTCCGCATGAAAGCCAACGACATAGTCGATGTGACCCCCGCGGAAGTGCCGCAGGTGATGCAGCAATTCGGCGTGCGCACCCTGGTCCACGGCCATACGCACCGCCCGGCCATTCATAAGTTGCAGATTGGTGACCAGGCGGCCAAGCGCATTGTGCTGGGGGATTGGGACAAGCAGGGTTGGGCATTGCAGGTGGATGAGCAAGGGTTTCAGCTGGCGGCGTTTGACTTCGTCAATCCGCAGTTGGCGTTGCCCGGCGCCTGACCTCCCGACACCACCGATCTCTTGTGAAAAGAGAGCCAAATGTGGGAGCGGGCTTGCTCGCGAAGGCGGTGTGCCAGTCAACACAGATACTGACTGAACCACCGCCTTCGCGAGCAAGCCCGCTCCCACACTTGATTGCATTCCAACCTTTACAGATCAGTGGCCGGAAGCCTCCGGCCCCGCCTTCGCCGCAAACGGCGGTTTCGCCAGCCATACAATCACGATCAAGCCCATGAACATCCACCCCAGCAACGTGAAGTAATCCACGGTGGACATCATGTACGCCTGGCTGGTGAGGATCTGGTCCAACTGCGCATACGCCTTATGCCCTGCCCCGCCAAGCGCCTGCAGCGCATCACGGGTCGCCGAGTCATAGGTGGTCATGTTCTCGCTCATGTACGCATGGTGCTGATCCGCGCGGCGAATCCAGATCCAGGTGGTCAGCGATGCGGCAAAACTGCCGCCCAGGGTCCGCAGGAACGTCGCAAGGCCCGCGCCATCGGCGATTTGCGCCGGCGGCAAATCGGACATCAAGATGCTCAAGGTCGGCATAAAGAACAGCGCAACACCGATACCCATGAACAGTTGCACCAGGGCGATGTGCTGGAAGTCCACCTCATTGGTGAAGCCCGCTCGCATAAAGCAGCTCAAACCAATCGCCAGAAATGCCAGGCCGGCCAGCAAGCGCAGGTCGAACTTGTGCGCGTATTTGCCCACAAACGGCGACATCAGCACCGGCAGAATCCCGATCGGCGCCACCGCCAGGCCTGCCCACGTGGCGGTGTAGCCCATCTGGGTTTGCAGCCATTGGGGCAGGATCAGGTTGATCCCGAAGAACCCCGCATACCCCAGCACCAGCACAATCGTGCCGATGCGGAAGTTGCGGTAGGCAAACAACCGCAGGTTGACCACCGGGTGCTTGTCGGTCAGTTCCCAGATGACGAACACCGCCAGGGCGACGGCCGAGATCGCCGCGCCGATGAGGATGAAGTTGGACTCGAACCAGTCCAGGTCGTTGCCTTTGTCGAGGATGATCTGCAAAGCGCCGACACCGACGATCAAACTCAGCAAGCCGACGTAATCCATCGGCTGGTAGCTGGTGACCACCGGCCGTTTCTTCAGTTGCGAACGCACCACCATCACCGCAAAGATGCCGATGGGCACGTTGATAAAGAAGATCCAGGGCCAGCTGTAGCTGTCAGTGATCCAGCCGCCGAGAATCGGCCCGGCAATCGGCGCCACCACCGTGACCATCGCCAATAACGCCAGGGCCATGCCGCGCCTGGCCGGCGGGTAGACCGCAATCAGCAAGGTCTGGGTCATCGGGTACAACGGCCCCGCGACCAGGCCTTGCAAGACCCGAAAGCCAATCAGCTCGGGCATCGACGTGGAGATACCACACAGGAACGACGCCAGCACAAAGAGGATGGTCGCCCACAAAAACAGCTTCACCTCGCCAAAGCGCCGGCTCAGCCAACCGGTGAGCGGCAAGGCAATCGCGTTGCTCACTGCAAACGACGTGATCACCCAGGTGCCCTGCTCCGAACTCACCCCAAGGTTGCCGGAGATGGTCGGCAGCGCCACGTTGGCGATGGTGGTGTCGAGCACCTGCATAAAGGTCGCCAGCGACAGGCCAATAGTGGCCATCAACAGGCTGGGTGGCGTGAAGGAGGCGTTATTGCTCATCAGCGTTGCACAGCCTTGGGTGCGGCGAGGCTGTTGTCATGGATCAATTGGGTGATCATGGCATCGGCTTCGGCCAGTTGGCGGTCATACACGTTGGTGGTGAACGAAGCCTTTTGCGGCGCCTGCTGCGCCAGTACCGGGCCGCTCGTATCGTGCAGGTCCACATTGACCACGGTGCTCAGGCCCACCCGCAATGGGTGTTGGGCCAGCTCTTCGGCGTTGATATGGATACGCACCGGCACCCGCTGCACGATCTTGATCCAGTTACCGGTGGCGTTTTGCGCCGGCAGCAGGGCAAACGCGCTGCCGGTACCGGCGCCCAGGCTATCCACGGTGCCGCTGAACTTCACGTCACTGCCGTAGATGTCGGACTCAATGTCCACCGGCTGACCAATACGCATATCGCGCAGTTGGGTTTCCTTGAAGTTGGCGTCGATCCACAGTTGGTTCAGCGGGATTACCGCCATCAACGCAGTCCCCGGCTGCACACGCTGGCCCAGTTGCACGGTGCGCTTGGCAACGTAGCCGGTGACGGGGGCGATCAAGGTGCTGCGAGCGTTGGTCAGGTAAGCCTGACGCAACTGCGCGGCGGCGGCCTGCACGTCCGGGTGGGACGAAATCACCGTGTCATCCACCAGCGCGCTGCTGGTCTTGAACTGTTGCTGCACGTTGGCCAGGGCGTTTTGCGCCGAGATCAGGTCATCACGCGCATGGGACAGTTCTTCCTGGGAAATCGCGCCGCCAGCGGCCAGATTCTTACGACGGTTGTAGTTGTCCTGGGCCTTTTGCACGTTGGCCTGCTGGGCCAGCACTTGGGCTTTCATGCCGTCGACGTTGCTGTAGAGGCCACGCACCTGACGTACGGTGCGCGCCAGGTTGGCCTGGGCACTTTGCAGGCCGACAGCGGCGTCATTCGGGTCAAGATTGATCAGCACCTGGCCCTCGTGAACCAGGTCGCCGTCGTCGGCGCCGATACTGACGACCGTGCCGGTGACCAGCGGAGTGATTTCCACCACGTTGCCGTTCACATAGGCGTCGTCGGTGCTTTCGTTGAAACGCCCGTAGAACTCATACCAGCCCCACACGCCCAGCACGCCGAGGATGACGATCAGCGCCAGGCCGATCAGCATGACTTTGCGTTTGCGTGGGTTGTTATCCGGTTTTTCAGTGACGTTGTTGCTGTCGGCAGTGGCCATGACAAATACCTCAAATTATTCCGTGCGTGTGGCTGGGGTGGTCGCGGCCACGTTGTCGGCGTTGTATCCGCCACCCAGGGCCTGCATCAATTGAATCGAAAGATCGATTTGCGCAGCATTCAGGGTCGCCAGCTGACGCTGGGCCTGCAGCAATTGCTGCTCGATGCTGAGCACATCCAGGTAATTACCGATGCCTGAGCTGTAACGCTGAACGCCGGTGTCGTAAGACTGCTGGGCAATGTCCGCGGCATGTTGCTGTGCCTGGATCTGCCGCCCGGTTTCGCGCAACTGCATCAGGGTGTTACCGATATCGCCCAAGGCTTGCACCAGGGTTTTGTTGTACTGAGCCACCGCCAGGTCGTAATCGGCGTCGCGGGCATCCAGGTCGGCACGCAAGCGGCCACCGTCAAAGATCGGCAACGAGATCGTCGGCGCAATGCTGAAGAAACGACTGGCTGAACCAAACATCGCATCCCCCAACAACGACTCGGCGCCGGCGCTCGCGCTCAGGTTGAGGTTGGGATAGAAACGGGTTTTGCTCGCGGCCACGTTTTTGCTGGCCGCCTCCACCCGCCAACGCGCGGCGATCAAATCGGGACGGCGCCCCACCAATTCGGCCGGCAATACCGCAGGCACGGCAACGACGCTGGGCTTCAACACGTTCGGCCGCACCAGCTCATTGCCACGGTCCGGGCCTTTGCCGAGCAACACGGCGAGGGCGATCTTGGCGCTTTGCAGTTGTTTTTCCGCATCGATCAGTTGCGACTGGGCGCTGGCTTCCAGGCTTTCGGTCTGCTGGTACTGGTACTGGCTGTCGATGCCGGAGCTGAGACGGCGCTTGCTCAGGTCGAGCATCTGGCGGGTACGCTTGAGGTCGTCATTGGCCAGGTCACGCACGATATGGGCCTGGCCCAGGTCGCTGTAGGCTTTGGCCACGTTGGCGGCCAAGGTCAGGCGTGCGGCTTGCTGATCGACTTCGGCGGCACGCGCCTGGCCCAGGGCGGCTTCCCAGGCGGCGCGCTGGCCACCCCAGAGGTCGAAGTTGTAATTGAAGCTGGCGCCAATATTACGCACGGTGGCGTAGGCATCGCCCTCGCCGCGCGGGTCCTGGTCTTTGGCCAGGCGCGAACGGCTCACGCCGGCGCTGGCATCCAGGGTCGGCATTCGTGCGGCGTCGGCGGCATAGGCGGCGGCTTGCGCCTGGTGGGCACGGGCGCTGGCGACTTGCATGTCGGGGCTGTTCTGCAGGGCTTCATGGATCAAACCGTCGAGCTGTGGGTCGCCCAGGCTTTTCCACCAATCGGCACGCGGCCATGCGGCAGTCGACAGGGTCACGCCGCTGAGGGATTTGCCGGTTTGCAAGGTGTTGGCATCGAGGCGCTGGCCTTGGGTGTCGAGGCCGCTGAAGTTGGCGCAACCGGCCATGCTCATCGCCACCAGCACCAGGCTAAGTGCACGTGTGTTCATTTATTACCTACCCGCTGGATGACAATGGCGTCACCGGCAGCTACCAGAATTTTCGTGAGGATGGCTTCCAGGGTCTGCAACTCACCGGGCTCGAGGGCGCCGGCCAGTTCATTCATTGACTGGGCGCCGATGTGCGGAAGCATGTCGGCCAGGCGCTGGCCGTCTTCGGTGAGCACCAATTGCACTTGGCGCCGGTCCTGTTCGGAACGTTTGCGCGCCAGCAGGCCCTTTTGCTCCAGGCGATCGAGCATGCGGGTCATGGAACCGCTGTCCAGCGACAAGTTGCGGCACAGCTCCGCCGGCGTATCCACGTCAAACTGGGCAATGATGATCAACACCTTGAACTGCGCGGCCGTCACGCCGTGAGGTTCCATGTGGGTGTCGATAATGCGGTCCTTGAGCAGCGCAGCCCGGCCCAGCAACAAGCCGAGGTGGCAGTTGCGAAAGCTGTCAGGGGTGAAGTGGGTCATCGAAAGTCACCTTATTACTGCCTAGGCAGTGAATGTATGACAAGATGTTACTGCTTAGGCAGCGAATGTCAAATGGAATTATTAGCTTGCTTGCTAATTTCACGACAAGTGGGCGGTCACGCACACAAATGTGGGAGCGGGCTCGCCTGCGATAGCGGTGTGTCAGTCACCGAATCATCGACTGATGGACCGCTATCGCAGGCAAGCCCGCTCCCACATTGTTTACCCAGTACGGGGTTTAGAAATCCCGCTTGTAGAAGATATCCAACGAGCTGGCCACGCCACTGGCCACTTCCAGGTACACCTTCTTGCTCAACAAATAGCGCAAGGCAATGGTGCTGGCCGGCTCGAACACGCCTACCCCGTAACGCAGGCTGAGTTTTTCGGTGATCTTGCCGCTGGCCACCACGGCGGTGGTGTTGCCACTGCCTTGGGTATCGAGGTCGAAGTCCTGGATGCCCAGCTTGTTGGCAATATCGGAGGTCACCCCGGCGCTGCCCATCAAGCCCAGGCCCAGGGCGGCTTCGGCGAGCATGTTGTTGTCTTCACCGGTGTTGTTACGCGAACGTCCCAGCACCAGGTACGACAACGCATCCTCCTGAGGCATGGCCGGTTCGGAGAAAATCTGCGTGGTCGGCTGCTCCGCGCTGCCGCTCAGACGAATCCCGGCCGTGACGGTTCTGGAGGGTTCGGTAACGACACGCACCGCTTCGATATCCAGGAACGGTTGATCCAGCGGCCCGGCGAACAACAGGCGCGCACGGCGCACGTTGAGCCGCTGGCCGTAGGCGCGGTAGCGGCCGTCGTTGAGCCACAGCTCGCCACGGGTGTCCATGTTGTCGCCGATGTGCACGTGGCCCTGCACTTTGGCCGTCAGGCCAAAGCCCGCGAAGTTAAGCTGGTCTTCGCCCACTTCCACGTCGATATCCATGGCCATCGCCATGGGCGGCTTGCCCTCTTCGGTCTGGTTACCGACGATCAGCGTGTCATCCGAGACCTTGACCGTCGACGGCGGCAGTTCACGCACGGTGATGTCGCCGCGCGGAATGTGCACCTTACCGGCAATCGCCAACTTTTCGTTTTTGAGGCTGATCTTCAGGTCGGGCGCCACTTCCAGCGTGGCATAAGGCTCTACCGTCACCGGCAGTTGCGAGCCTTGCAGGCGCAGATCCACCACCAGCGCCTGGCCCCAGTCGATCTGCCCCTTGAGGCTACCCTGCCCGGCTTTGCCACTGTGCCAGGCGCCGTTCAACTGCACGCTTTCGCCGGCAATCAACGCCTGTATGTTCAAGCCTTCAAGGCTGATCGGTAATTCCGGCCCAGCGATTTCCCCGCCGACGAGGTTCACGTTGCCATTGACCTGCGGCGCCAGCAAACCACCGGAGATGCGGCCGGTGCCGTTAAGCTTGCCGGTGAGCTTTTCCACCATTGGCACAAACGGCCGCGCCACGGCGAGGTCCAGACCGTTGAGGCTGAAATTACCGGTAATCGGCTTGTTCTTGGGCAGTGGATTGATCTGCGCCTGCAACAGCAATTCACCGAGCTTGCCGCCGCGAAAGTTGAGCTGGGTGTCGATGCGCTTGGGGTTGAGGGTGGTTTCCAGCTTCAAGGTGTCGTAAGGAAAATCCAGCCACTGGTCCTTGTCTTTCACGCGCAACGTGCCGCCGCTGGCGTCCACCGCCACCACGCCTTTAGGCCCGCTGGCGGGCAGGTCGAGCTGCACATCGGCGTTGAGCTTGCCCTGCCAGGCGAAATCTTTAGGCAAGAAGGCCGCCAGGCTGTCGATCGGAAATTGCTTGAGGTGGTAACGCAACTTCGGCTCAGGCAGCAGCCGCTGATCTTCGCCGCACAAGCTGGCAGGACCCGACACCCAACAATGCGCCGCAAAGGTCAGCTTGCCGTCGGCCAGGCGCTCGATCTTGGCCGGGGCCTGCAGTTTCCAGTCCTGGCCACCGGCTTGCACATCGCCGCTGGCGAGGCGCCCGCGCCAGTTGCCTTTGTCGAGATTGCCGTCCAACGCCAGGGCCAGTTTGAGCAGCGGCCCCGCTAAATCCAGCTGGACCTTTTGGCCCTTGATATCGCCTTGGGCACTGGCGGTCAGGGTGCCAAGCTGGGTATCGCCGGCTTGGATGCCAGTGCCCTTGAGGTCGATCTTCGCGCGCTGGGCGTTATCGAGTGTTGCGTCAAGGTTGAGGTTTTGCAGGTGATTATCGGCGAAGGCCAATTGCTGACCTTTAAGGTCGAGCTTGCCTTGGGGGGCCTGCAACGTCCCGGCCACATCGACGCGCCCATTGAGTTGCCCACGCAACTGCGGCCACAGCTGAGCCAGGCGCGCCAGTTTGATATCGATCTGCCCGGCCAGGCGTTGTTGCAGGCTGCCGCTGCCGTTGATGCGGTTATCGCCCAGGCGAATATCCAGGTTGGCGAGGGTCCATTGCGCGCCCGCGCCTTCGGCCTTGGCTGCCAGCACGGCGGTTTGGCCGCGCAAACGGCCCTTGAGGTCGAGGTCGGCGTTCAGCTTGAGCTGTTCATGCTTGAACTCGCCTTTACTGCGCAGCGGCCCGGCCAAGGTGCCGGGCAACTCCGCCACCCAGTACGCCGGGTTCAACGCCGACAGGTCCAGGGCGGTGTCCCAGGCAATGCCGTCGGCAAATTGCAGATTCAGGTGGCCTTCGGCCTTGCCTTGGCCGGCGGTCACTTTCAGCTCGGGCAGGAAGACCTGCTTGAGGTCGCCACTGAACGGCGTCACCACATTGAATGTACCGGCCGGGCCGTCGAGGTCGGCCTTGAGGTTGCCGAGGTAGTTGCCATCTTTATAGGCGATCTCGCCATTGAGGGTGCGCAACGCGACCTGCGGCTCATCGATCAACGGGTAGAGGCGGTGCCAGGGGAAATCCCGCCAGTCGATCCTGGCGTCGGCGCTGAAGCCTTGTTGCCAGTCCAGATTGGCGCTGAGTTTGAGGCTTTGCTTGTCCCCGGCACTCAGGTCCAGGCCGGCGATCTGCGCGCCCTTGGCGTCGACTTTGCCTTGCAACAGCAAGTCCACCGGGCCTTTGTCCGCCGGCAGCACGGCCTTGCCCAAGAGTTGGTAGCCATTGCTCAGGTCGCCCTTGGCGGTGAGGTCCAGTTGATTGAGTTGCAGGGTGTCAGGCAACTCGGCGCTGGGCTTGAAGCCGTCGGCGGTGATGTGCAACTGCGCGGGCAGGTTCTCCGCCAGCGGTTGCAGCTCGCCACGGAGGTTGGCGAGCAAGTAGCCACTACTGTCGGCATCGAGCTTGAGGGTCTTGAGCAGGTCGCCGTCCACCTTGAGGGCCACCTTCCACGGTGCGCCGCCGGGTGCGTAAGGCAGGCTCAGGTTGCCGGTGGCATTCAGCGGCCAATTGCCGGTGGGTTGCAGCACACCGGCGAGGTCCAGCACCAAGTCGTCGCGCTGCAAATGCACCGAGTCGATCTGCATACCGGCAGCCGTCCAGTGCGCCGCCAATTGCAGGCCCTTTAACTCTTCGCTGCCATTAAACAGCAGGCTGCCGACGCGCACGTCGCCCAACTGGATCGCTACCGGCAGTTTCAACTGCGGCAATTGGATCGGCCCGCTGCTACTTTCCTCTATGCTGGGTGGAAACTGCAGGCTGACCTGCTCCACGTCCAGGTGATCAATGCACAAGGTCATGCGTAGCAGGCACGCCGGCGACCAGTCAAACTTCGCAGCGTTGAGTTCGACCCGGCTGGCGTCCTGCTGCCACAGCAGGTGATCGGCACGCCATTGGCCACCCAAATGGCCCTGGAAATTGTCCACCGTCAAACCCGGCACTTGGTTCAAGACCCAGCGGCTGCCCGCCTGGGTACCGAGCACGGTCCACAGCGCCACCAACACTAAGGCGAGGACGCCCACGAGGGTCAGCCCCGCTATTTTCACACCACGCATCACAGCTCAGGCCCCATGGAAAAGTGCAAACGAATACCGCCCGGGTCTTCCAGGGCATGGGCCAGGTCGAGGCGAATCGGCCCAACGGGCGAGACCCACCGTACGCCCACGCCGACACCGGTTTTCAGGCTGGGCATTTCCAGGGTATTAAAGGAGTTGCCCTGGTCGATAAAGGTCGCGATCCGCCATTTTTCCGCGATTGAATATTGATATTCAGCGCTCAACGCCACCATGTAGCGCCCGCCAATGCGGTCACCACGGTCGTTTTCCGGCGAAAGCGTCTGGTACTCATAGCCCCGCACGCTCTGGTCACCACCGGCAAAAAAGCGCAACGACGGCGGCACGGACTGGTAGCCGTTGGTGGCGCTGCCGCCGAACTGCGCACGGCCGAGGAACCGGTGGTTATCCCACAAGGTAGTCAGGCCTTTGATCGTGGCAGTGCCGTAAAGCAGGTTGGTGTCGGAGCCGAGGCCTTCCTTGGCGACCTTGGCGTCGAACATCAGGCGATAGCCATTGTGCGGGTCGATGCGGTTGTCGCTGCGCAGGTAGGAATAATTGATCCCCGGCATCACCAGGTTACTCAGGCCCGAGTCATTGCCCAGGCGATATTCCTCGCGCTGGTATTTGAGCGAGATCACCCGGGTCCAGCCGCTGGGCAGTTTGCTGTGCCATTCAGGGCCAAGGGTGAGCAATTTACTCAGGGTGTCGGTGTTGGCCAGCTCCTCGTTCTGATAGCCACCGGCGAAGCGCAATTTGTCGGTCAACGGTGGGTCCAGTGGAATGTCGTACCACAGCCCGACGTTCTGCCGCGGCGCCGACAGTTCGGCTTCCCAACCATAGCTGTGGCCCTGAGGGTTGACCCAGTGACGGGTCCAGTTGGCCTTGCCACGCGGGCCGACGTCGGTGGAGTAACCGAGGCCCAGGCCCATGGTGCGTGGCTTGCGGGTTTCCAGTTGCACGGCCACCGGGATTACGTCATTGGCCGAGGCGGCGGGCGTCGCGTCCACGCGCACGCCTTCGAAGAAGCCACTCGATTGCAGGTTCTGATTGAGTTCAGCGATCAGTTCAGAGTCGTAAGGCGTGCCACTTTTGAACGGCACCATGCGTTGCAACAGGTCTTCATCAAACGGCGTATCGCCGGTAAAGCTGACGTTCCCCATGGTGTAGCGCGGGCCACTGTCGTACACGAGTTCGATATCGGCGACGCCGGCTTTGGGGTCAACGATGAGTTTCTGGCGGGTAAAGCGCCCGCTGAAAAAGCCGTAGCGCGAGGCCTGGTTCTGGATCAGACGCTTGGCGTCTTCATAATGGCCGTGGTTGAGCACGGCGCCGGAGGTGAGGTCGCTGCCGTCGGGCACGCGAAAAGCCTTGAGGCTCGCGGCCTGGCCGTCGACACGAATGGTCACGTTGCGCAAATGCACCGGTTCGCCAGGGTCGATGGTGAGGATCAGGCGCGGGTTTTTACCGCCCTTTACGTCACTGCTGATCAGCGGCTGATAGAAGCCCAGAGCCTGCGCCGCTTTGCGGGCCTGCTCTTCGGCGCCACGGCTGAACCGCAGCAAGGCTTCTTCATCGCGATCGCCTACCCCGCCGATATAGCCTTCGATGTTGGCTTTCAACGCGTCGTTTGAAGGCTTGATCCGCACGTCCAATTCGCTTTGCGCCAATGCGCCGCAGCTTGTGAACAGCAGAATCAAGCCGCTGGTAAATCTTCCTGGGAGCTTCATAGGCGGGGATGCTACACGAGCTGGGGAGACACTTTGAACCCGGAATTGTCTGAATAATTCTGTCTCAAACCTTTGCAGCCTGTAACGACTGAGGGTTCGGATGGAAAAACACATGCTCCAGGATGGGACCGACGGCCACTTCACCGATCTCTTCATAGCCCTGGCGTTTGTAGAAATCCAGGTAGCGCGAATCGCCAGTGTCGAGCACGACGCCTGATGAGTGCGGGTCATCCGCGCACCAGTTGTGCACAGCTTCCAGCAGCTGCTCGCCGTAATGCTGGCCTTGGAATTGCGGGTGAATGCCCAACAGCGGTAGCACATGTACCGACTCGCTGGGCAGGCACGCCAGCACTGCGTAATGGTATTCCAAGTAACGCCGAGTACCGCGCACCCCCGTGCTCAGCCACATCCGCAATTGCCAGGCCCAGCTCTCGGTGATGCCCAGGCGCCGCTGCGGTGGCGCGATCAGCGCGATACCGATCAACCGGTCGTTGACGAACAGCCCGATGGCGGGAAGTTTCTGAAAAAAGTGCTGCTTGACCAGTTCGCGCACGGTGGCCCGCACCCGCTGTTCATAACCCGAACGCTCGGCTTCAAAGATATAGGCGAAGGTCGGCTCATGCCGATAAGCCTGGTACAGCAGGGAACGCGCCTCGCGGGAATAGCCGCTGTTGAGCAGGCGAATTTCAGCGATGGCAGTCGAAGTGTCAGGCATACAGTCAATCTCCCTGGGCGCCATTCAAAAGATGGCGTTCTTATGGGTACGAACCTACGCAGCACCAGTCGTTCCCAGACATTAGCAGTGCATGCGCCCTACCGCCACGCTGGCCCCCGTCCGACTTGTCGGCTAGCATCGGCTTTTTTGCCAGACTGGACTGCCGACCATGAAAATCGTCTCCTTCAATATCAACGGGCTGCGGGCCCGCCCTCATCAGCTGGCGGCGCTGATTGAAAAGCATCAACCCGACGTGATTGGCCTGCAGGAAACCAAGGTCCACGATGACCAGTTCCCGTTGGCCGAAGTGCAGGCACTGGGCTACCACGTGTACTACCACGGCCAAAAAGGCCACTACGGTGTGGCCCTGCTCTCGCGCAAAGAAGCGTTGAGCGTGCACAAAGGGTTTGCCAGTGATGAAGAAGACGCCCAGCGCCGCTTTATCTGGGGCACCTTCGCCGATGAGAACGGCAACCCCGTGACCGTCATGAATGGCTACTTCCCCCAGGGCGAAAGCCGTGACCACCCCACCAAGTTCCCGGCCAAGCAGCGCTTCTACGCAGACTTGCAGCAGCTGCTGGAAAGCCAGTTCAGCAATGACCAGGCGCTGGTGGTGATGGGCGACGTGAACATTTCCCCGGAAGACTGCGACATCGGCATCGGCGCCGACAATGCCAAGCGCTGGCTGAAAACCGGCAAGTGCAGCTTCTTGCCGGAAGAACGCGAGTGGATGGCGCGCTTGAAGAACTGGGGCCTGGTCGACAGCTTCCGTCACTTGAACCCGGACGTGACCGACCGCTTCAGTTGGTTCGACTACCGCAGCCGTGGCTTCGAGGATGAGCCCAAGCGTGGGCTGCGCATTGACGTGATCATGGCGTCCCACGGCTTGCTGTCACGGGTCAAGGATGCCGGGGTGGATTACGATTTGCGCGGTTTGGAAAAGCCATCGGACCATGCGCCGATCTGGTTGGAACTGAGCTGACACCCTGTTCAGTGAGGGCGCTGACTGGCCAGCGCCCTCATTTTGATCAGCGCCGCCCCGTCATATTTATGCAACCTGGCTGACTTAATCTGGCGGCACTCCCTTTGGCTTAAGAAGGTGCCGGCATGATGCTGCGCGTTCTGCTCCTGTTACTGCTGCCGTTTTACGCTGTCGCCGCTGCCCTGCCCGTTCCCGACCAAGGCCCCGCATTGCGCATCCAGGGCTCCAATACCATTGGTGCGGCCTTGGGGCCCGCGTTGGTCAAGGGTTTGATGGAGCACCAGGGCTTGCAGGCGGTGCACGCCGAGCCCGGCGAAGGCGCCAACGAACAACGGGTGATCGGCAAGACGCGTCAGGGCAAGAGCGTGATTATCGAGGTGGCCGCCCATGGCTCCAGCACCGGGTTCAGCGCGCTTAAAAACGCCAGCGCCGACCTTGCGGCGTCTTCGCGCCCGATCAAGGACAGCGAACTGGTCGACCTTGAGCCCCTGGGCGACCTGAAAAGCCCCGAGGCCGAGCAAGTGATCGCCATTGACGGCCTGGCAATCATCCTGCATCCGCAAAACCCGCTGACGACCTTGAACACCGCGCAACTGGCGCAGATCTTCAACGGCGAAGTCAGCACCTGGGAGGCGCTGGGCGGCACCGGCGGTGCCATTCATTTATATGCACGGGATGATCAATCCGGCACCTACGACACCTTTAAGGAACTGGTGCTACGCCTGCGCGGTAAGCCTCTCGCCGCGTCCGCCCAGCGCTTCGAGTCCAGTGAAGGGTTGTCCGACGCGGTCAGCCATGACCCACACGGCATCGGGTTCATCGGCCTGCCTTACGTACGCCAGGCCAAAGCCGTGGCGATTGTCGATGGTGACTCACAACCCATGCCGGCGCTGACCAGCCTGATTGCCACCGAGGATTACCCGCTGTCACGCCGCCTGTATTTCTACTGGCCGCCAGCTAACCGCAACCCTTGGGCCAAGGCATTGGTGGACTTTACCCAGAGCAGCAAAGGCCAGGCGATTGTGGCTGCCAACGGTTTTATCGCGCAGCAAGTACAGGCGATTGGCGTGGCGCCACGCGACTCAATGCCCGAGAGCTATCAGGCCATCGCCCGTGACGCCCAGCGTTTGACGGTGAATTTTCGCTTCGAGGAAGGCAGTGCCAGCCTGGACAACAAGGCTCGCCAGGATTTGCAGCGGGTGGTGGCGTATATCCGCAGTCACGGCAAGCTCGACCGGCACGTGACACTGGTGGGGTTTGGTGATGCCAAGAATGACCCGCAGCGCGCGGCACTCTTGTCAAAATTGCGGGCGATGGCGGTGCGCCGGGAACTGGTCAAAAGCGGCGTGGTGCTGCGCGACATTCGCGGGTTCGGCGCGCAGATGCCGGTGGCAGCGAATACCGCGGATGAAGGCCGGATCAAGAATCGGCGGGTGGAGGTTTGGGTGTACTGAACCTTGCGTGCTGTGGGGTAAACACCGGCCTCTTCGCGGGCGAGCCCGCGCCCACATGCGACCTCATTCCCATGCTGGAAGTCAGTCAATTGTTGGAGCGGGCTTGCCCGCGATACGGGCAGCGCGGTGTTACTGCCCGCCGCGCATCAGCTCTTTAGGCACATATTTGCCGAGCTCGAACTTGCCGATCGCCGCGCGGTGCACTTCATCCGGGCCGTCGGCCAGGCGCAAGGTGCGTTGCATGGCATACATGTAGGCCAGCGGGAAGTCGTTGGAAACCCCGGCGCCGCCGTGGATCTGGATCGCGCGGTCGATCACCTTGAGCGCCACGTCCGGCGCGACCACTTTGATCTGCGCAATTTCGCTTTTCGCTACTTTGTTGCCGACGGTGTCCATCATGTACGCCGCCTTCAAGGTCAGCAGGCGCGCCATGTCGATTTCCATCCGCGAGTCGGCGATCTTGTCGATGTTGCCGCCCAAGCGTGCCAGCGGCTTGCCGAACGCGGTACGGCTGACGGAGCGTTTGCACATCAGTTCCAGCGCACGCTCGGCCATGCCGACGGAGCGCATGCAGTGGTGAATACGGCCGGGGCCGAGACGACCCTGGGCAATCTCAAAGCCGCGACCTTCACCGAGCAATACGTTTTCGTACGGCACACGCACGTTGTCGAACAGCACTTCGGCGTGGCCGTGGGGCGCGTCGTCGTAACCGAACACCGGCAGCGGGCGCACGATCTTCACGCCGGGGGTGTCCACCGGCACGAGGATCATCGAATGCTGCTGGTGACGCGGCGCATCCGGGTTGCTCAGGCCCATGAAGATCAGGATCTTGCAGCGCGGGTCGCAGGCGCCGGAGGTCCACCACTTCTTGCCGTTGATTACCCACTCATCGCCCTGGCGTTCGGCGCGGGCGGCCATGTTGGTGGCGTCCGAGGACGCTACGTCCGGCTCGGTCATGGCGAACGCCGAGCGGATCTCGCCGCGCAACAGCGGTTCGAGCCAACGTTGTTTCTGTTCAGCGTTGGCGTAGCGCACCAGCACTTCCATGTTGCCGGTGTCGGGTGCGGAGCAGTTGAACGGCTCCGGGCCCAGCAACGAGCGGCCCATGATCTCGGCCAGCGGCGCGTATTCGAGGTTGGTCAGGCCGGCGCCCAGTTCGGATTCCGGCAGGAACAGGTTCCACAGGCCTTCGGCTTTAGCCTTGGCTTTCAGCTCCTCCATGATCGCGGTGGGCTGCCAGCGGTCACCTTCGCTGACCTGGCGTTCAAACACCGGCTCGGCCGGGTAAACGTACGTGTCCATGAACGCGGTGACGCGTTCACGCAGTTCCTGAACCTTGGGCGAATAGGCGAAATCCATGAGCAGCTCCCTTCTCTGAGAGGTTGTTTAGGTCATGCAAACGATGCTAGAACAGCGTTGATAATTTACCTAGCCTATTCTCGGCGTGTATTAACATTCATCACCGATATATGATCGGCGTATGAGCCCTTAATAAATCGCCACCTAACAATAAGAGCAACGACATGAATCTGAGCAAGGTCGATCTCAACCTCTTTATCGTCTTCGACGCGATCTACACCGAAGCCAACCTGACTCGCGCCGGGCAGATTGTCGGCATCACCCAGCCGGCGGTGTCCAATGCCCTGGCGCGCCTGCGTGAGACGTTCAACGACCCGCTGTTCGTACGCACCGCCCAAGGCATGGTGCCCACGCCGATGGCGCAGAACATCATCGGCCCGGTGCGCAACGCGTTGTCGCTGCTGCGGGTGTCGGTGCAGGAAAGCCGGATTTTCAACCCGCAACAGGCGGCCAAGACCTATCGCATCAGCATGACCGACCTCACCGAGGCAGTGATTCTGCCGTTGCTGTTCCAGCGCCTGCGCCGCCTGGCGCCGACCGTGGTGATCGAAAGTTTCCTCTCCAAACGCCGTGAAACCACCAAGGAGCTGGCCGCCGGCCGCCTGGATTTTGCCGTGGACGCGCCGCTCAACACCGACCCGCAAGTGCGTCATGTCAAACTCATGGAAGACCGCTACGTGTGCGCCATGCGCAAGGGCCATCCCCTGGCCAGCAAGGACAAATTCAGCCTGGATGACTACCTGTCACTGACCCATATCCATATCTCCAGCCGCCGTAACGGCTTGGGCCATGTCGACCTGGCGTTGGGCAAAATGGGCATCCAGCGCAAGATCGCCCTGCGTTCCCAGCATTACCTGATGGCCTCGCAAGTGCTGCAGCAGACCGACATGGTGATGACCGTGCCCGAGCGCTTCGCTCGCCGCCATGAACTGCACTGGTTCAACCTGCCGGTCAACGACGTGCCACCGGTCGAAACCCACCTGTACTGGCACGAGAGCACCGACCAGGACCCGGCCAACCGCTGGATGCGTGAGCAGATGATCGAGTTGTGCCAACAGGTGACGGCGCATGAGAAGAAGCTCGATGGCAAGCCAGCCTGAACGTCGCAGGGGGCTTGCTTGCGCTGGGCTGCGCGGCAGCGCTTGACGTTTACGTCAACGTGCCATTAGCTTAGCGCCAAGACCTTCTTGAGCGCCCCCATGAGCACGACCTACAGCATCTCCGACCTCGCCCGCGAGCTTGACATTACTACCCGCGCCATTCGTTTCTACGAAGAACAAGGCCTGCTGGCTCCTGAACGTCGGGGCCAGGAGCGCATCTACTCGGCGCGGGACAAGGTCAGCCTCAAGCTGATCCTGCGCGGTAAACGCATCGGCTTCTCCCTGGCCGAATGCCGCGAGCTGATCGAACTCTACGACCCCACCAGCGGCAACCACATCCAGCTCAATAGCATGCTCGCCAAGATCGCCGAGCGCCGCGAACAGCTTGAGCAACAATTGCTGGATATCGAACAGATGAAGCTGGAACTGGACACCGCCGAAGAGCGTTGCACCCAGGCCCTGGCGCAGACCATGAGCCAGGTTGGCCAATAACCAGAAGGTAGCTGCCATGTCCCTCCCCTCACACGTACGCCTGGTGGAAGTCGGCCCGCGCGACGGATTACAGAACGAAGCCCAGCCCATCAGCGTGGCCGACAAAGTCCAATTGGTGGATGCCCTCAGCGCTGCGGGCTTGAGCTACATCGAGGTCGGCAGTTTTGTGTCGCCCAAATGGGTGCCGCAGATGGCCGGCTCCGCTGAGGTGTTTGCGCAGATACAGCGCAAGCCCGGCGTGACCTACGGTGCGCTCGCACCGAACCTGCGTGGGTTTGAAGATGCGTTGGCCGCAGGCGTGAAGGAGGTGGCGGTGTTCGCGGCCGCTTCCGAGGCGTTTTCACAGCGCAATATCAACTGCTCGATCAGCGAAAGCCTGGAGCGCTTTGCGCCGATCATGGCGGCGGCCAAGCAGCACGGCATCAGCGTGCGCGGCTATGTGTCGTGTGTGTTGGGTTGCCCTTACGAAGGTGAAGTCGCCCCGGAACAGGTCGCGGCGGTCGCGCGCGAGTTGTATGCCATGGGCTGCTATGAGGTTTCCCTGGGCGACACCATCGGCACCGGCACGGCGGGCGCTACGCGGCAGCTGTTTGACGTGGTCGGCGCGCAGGTGCCAAGGGACAAACTGGCCGGGCACTTCCATGACACGTACGGCCAGGCCATCGCCAATATCTACGCCAGCCTGCTGGAGGGCATAACCGTGTTCGATAGCTCTATTGCGGGCCTCGGCGGCTGCCCCTACGCCAAGGGCGCCAGCGGTAACGTCGCTACCGAGGATGTGGTGTACCTGCTCAACGGCCTGGGTATCGACACCGGCGTCGACTTGCAGGCGTTGATTCATGCGGGCCTGCAGATCAGCCAGGTTCTGGCTCGCCCGACCGGTTCGCGTGTGGCGAAGGCCCGAACAGCCGGTTGAGTAGCTTAGCCGTGACAATGTGTTACCGCACCACTACACATCGAGTAACACGGGAACATATTTTGTCTTATTTGCCGCAGGCCATTTCCCACCAAAAAACCAAGTGATTGATTTTAAAGGGATTTAAAAAGTTGGCACGCCTTCTGCTATGTCTATTGCATAACAAGAATAAAAAGCGCCAAACCTAATAAAAATAAGACGAAACGACTCTGACATAACAAAAACAACACGGCAGAGACGCAGCTAACAGATTTTTTTGGAGAAGATGTGCTTCGCAGGGTTCGGCGTGCCGAAACCCGCAACCGGTTAGAGAAAAATAAAACTACCTCAGGTAGCTACCCACTGGTTGGATCGATGACGAAGAAGCAGATCAGCGCTCAAAAAAATACGTTTGCTCTTGACCCCGACTGGGGGTCGCCAAAAACAGCGGTAAAGGGTAACGGTTGCCAAAAACAACAATAGACCGCCCCTCAATAATAAAAAAAGAGCACGCAACGACAAATTAAAGGGGACCTTCGGGTCCCCTTTGTGCTTTGCGGGATTCGACCAATCCGGGTGTGACGCCGATCAACATTGTGGCAGCATGCTTGCTCGCTGCCACAATGGCCTCATGTGGCTAGTTAGATTGGCTTCGCAGCTCCTCGATTGAAATCTCGCGCATGCGAAACTTCTGGATCTTGCCGGTTACCGTCATCGGAAACTCGTCCACAAACTTAAAGTGTTTGGGCGTCTTGAAGTGCGCAATGCGGCCCTCGCACCAGGTTTGCAGCTCCAGTTCGTTGGCCACATGACCAGGATGGAGCTTGACCCACGCCACGATCTCTTCACCGTAACGCACATCCGGGATGCCGATGATTTGCACATCCGCCACCGCCGGGTGGGTGAAGAAAAACTCCTCCAGCTCACGCGGGTAAACGTTTTCACCGCCGCGAATGATCATGTCCTTATTACGCCCGGCGATGCACACGTAGCCGTGCGCGTCCATGCTCGCCAGGTCGCCGGTGTGCATCCAGCCCGCGTCATCGATGGCGTCACGGGTGCCATCGGGATTGTTCCAGTAGCCGAGCATCACGCTGTAGCCCCGGGTGCACAATTCGCCGATCTCACCGCGTGCGACCGTGTTGCCAGCCATGTCGATGATCTTGTTTTCCAGTTGCGGCTGGGTGCGACCGACGGTGGTGACACGGCGTTCAAGGTCGTCATTGGCGCCGGTCTGCAATGACACCGGGCTGGTTTCGGTCATGCCGTAGGCAATCTGCACCTCACCCATGTGCAGTTCGCTGATGACGCGGCGCATGACCTCAATGGGGCATGTGGCGCCAGCCATGATGCCGGTGCGCAGGGTCGACAGGTCGAACTCGCCCCGGCGCGGGTGATCGAGCAACGCGATGAACATCGTCGGCACGCCGTAGAGGCCAGTGGCGCGCTCTTCGGCGACGGCAGTCAGCGTCAGCAGCGGGTCGAAGCCGTCATTGGGGTAGATCATGGTGGTGCCATGGGTGATGCAACCAAGGTTGCCCATGACCATACCGAAGCAGTGATACAACGGCACCGGGATCACCAGACGATCCTGCGCCGTGAGGCCCAGGCTTTCACCGACCATGTAACCATTGTTGAGGATGTTGTGGTGACTGAGGGTGGCCCCCTTGGGGAAGCCGGTGGTGCCGGAGGTGTACTGGATGTTGACGGCTTGATCAAAGTGCAGGCTGGCCTGGCGGCTGTGCAGTTGTTCGGGCGGGACGCCTGCGCCGAGGGCCGACAATTGTGACCAGGGCAGGAATCCCGCAGGCGGGCTGGGGTCGAGGCTGATAAGGCCACGCAGCTCGGGCTTCAGTTCTTGCAGCATCGCGTGGTAATCGGAGCGCTTGAACGACCCGGCACACACCAGCCACTGGCAACCGGATTGCTTGAGGACGTACGCCAATTCGCTGCTGCGATAGGCCGGGTTGATATTCACCAGAATCACCCCGAGCTTGGCGCTGGCGATTTGGCTGATACACCACTCGGCGCAATTGGGGGCCCAGATACCCAGACGGTCACCGGTTTGCATACCCAAGGCCAGGAACGCACGGGCGTGCAGCTCAACGGCCTCGGCCAACTGTCGCCAGGTGTAGCGACGCTGCTGATGGCGCACCACCAGCGCTTCGCCATCGGGGTACTGCGAGACCGTAGCGTCGAAGGCTTGGCCAATTGTCATGGCCAGCAACGGTTTGTCCTGAGCGCCACGGCTGTAGCTCTGATTCGGTTGATCCATAACGACCCCTTTTGTCTTTTTTGTAAGGTGGACGGCGGTTGCTTGACGTAAACGTAAACTACGATTGACAGCCTCGCAACGCAAGCTTACGTTAACGTAAAGGTGAGCAGCCTCCCCCGGCGCTCAACCCACACAAAAACAATGCTCACATTAAGGTGCCTGTCCATGAGTTACCCGTCCCTGAACTTCGCCCTCGGCGAAACCATCGACATGCTGCGCGATCAGGTGCAGTCCTTCGTGGCCAAGGAAATCGCTCCCCGCGCGGCACAGATCGACATCGACAACCTGTTCCCCGCCGATATGTGGCGCAAGTTCGGCGACATGGGCCTGCTGGGTATCACCGTGCCGGAAGAGTACGGCGGCGCGGGCCTGGGCTACCTGGCCCACGTGGTGGCCATGGAAGAGATCAGCCGCGGTTCCGCGTCGGTTGCACTGTCCTACGGCGCCCACTCCAACCTGTGTGTGAACCAGATCAACCGCAACGGCAATCACGCGCAGAAACTCAACTATCTACCTCAATTGATCAGCGGCGAGCATGTCGGCGCCCTGGCCATGAGCGAGCCCAACGCCGGCTCCGACGTGGTTTCGATGAAGCTGCGCGCCGACAAACGCGGCGACCGTTACGTCCTCAACGGCAGCAAGACCTGGATCACCAACGGCCCCGACGCCACGACTTACGTGATCTACGCCAAGACTGACCTGGAAAAAGGCGCCCATGGCATCACGGCGTTCATCGTCGAGCGCGACTGGAAAGGCTTCAGCCGTAGCAACAAGTTCGACAAGCTCGGCATGCGCGGCTCCAACACCTGCGAGCTGTTTTTCGATGACGTTGAGGTGCCCGAAGAAAACATCCTCGGCACGCTCAATGGTGGCGTGAAAGTGTTGATGAGCGGCCTGGACTACGAACGCGTGGTGTTGTCCGGCGGCCCCACCGGGATCATGCAAGCCTGTATGGACCTGATCGTGCCCTATATCCACGACCGCAAGCAGTTCGGCCAGAGCATCGGCGAGTTCCAACTGATCCAGGGCAAGGTGGCTGACATGTACACCCAGCTCAACGCCAGCCGCGCTTACCTCTACGCGGTGGCCCAGGCCTGCGAGCGTGGCGAAACCACGCGCAAGGATGCGGCCGGGGTGATTCTTTACAGCGCCGAACGCGCCACGCAAATGGCCCTCGACGCAATCCAGATTCTCGGCGGCAACGGCTACATCAACGAATTCCCCGCCGGGCGACTGCTGCGAGACGCCAAGCTGTACGAGATTGGCGCCGGCACCAGTGAGATTCGCCGGATGTTGATCGGCCGCGAACTGTTTAACGAAACCCGCTGACGGAGCGCGCCATGGCCACCCTGCACACCCAGCTCAACCCGCGCTCGGCGGAGTTTGCCGCCAACAGCGCAGCGATGCGCCACCAGGTCGACGCCCTTCACACCCTGCTCGCCCACGTGCAACAAGGCGGCGGCGCAAAAGCCCAGGAGCGGCACACCTCACGCGGCAAGCTGCTACCTCGCGAGCGAATCAACCGCCTGCTCGATCCTGGCTCGCCGTTCCTTGAACTCAGCCAACTGGCTGCTCATCAGGTGTACGGCGAAGACGTACCCGCCGCCGGCGTGATTGCCGGGATCGGCCGCGTAGAAGGCGTCGAATGCATGATCGTCGCCAACGACGCCACGGTAAAAGGCGGCTCGTACTACCCGCTCACGGTAAAAAAACACCTGCGCGCCCAGACCATCGCCGAGCAAAATCGCCTGCCGTGCATCTACCTGGTGGATTCCGGCGGCGCCAACCTGCCCCGTCAGGACGAAGTGTTCCCCGACCGCGAACACTTTGGGCGCATCTTCTTCAACCAAGCCAACATGAGCGCCCAGGGCATCCCGCAGATCGCCGTGGTGATGGGCTCGTGCACCGCCGGCGGCGCGTATGTGCCGGCGATGGCCGACGAAGCGATCATGGTGCGCCAGCAAGCGACGATCTTCCTCGCCGGGCCGCCACTGGTCAAAGCGGCGACCGGAGAAGTGGTCAGCGCCGAAGACCTGGGCGGTGCCGATGTGCACTGCAAGATCTCCGGTGTCGCCGACCACTATGCCGACAGTGATGAACACGCCCTGGCCCTTGCGCGGCGCAGCGTGGCCAACCTTAACTGGCGCAAACAGGGCGAGCTGTTACAACGCCCGCCGGTGGCGCCGCTGTACGGCGGCGAAGAGCTCTATGGCGTAATTCCGGCCGATGCCAAGCAACCGTTTGATGTGCGCGAAGTGATTGCGCGCCTGGTGGACGGCTCGGTGTTCGATGAGTTCAAGGCGCTGTTCGGCACCACCTTGGTCTGCGGCTTTGCCCACCTTCACGGCTACCCGATTGCGATCCTCGCCAATAACGGGATTCTGTTTGCCGAAGCGGCACAAAAAGGTGCGCACTTTATTGAACTGGCCTGCCAGCGCGGGATTCCCCTGCTGTTCCTGCAAAACATCACCGGCTTTATGGTCGGCCAAAAGTACGAAGCCGGCGGCATCGCCAAACATGGCGCCAAGTTGGTCACCGCCGTGGCCTGCGCCAAGGTGCCGAAGTTTACGGTGATCATCGGCGGCAGCTTTGGTGCCGGCAACTATGGCATGTGCGGCCGCGCCTACGACCCGCGGTTTCTGTGGATGTGGCCGAACGCGCGCATCGGCGTAATGGGCGCCGAACAAGCGGCCGGCGTATTGGTCCAGGTCAAGCGTGAACAGGCCGAACGTGCTGGCGTCGGGTTCAGCGCCGAGGAAGAAGCCGCCATCCAGCAGCCGATCCTCGACCAGTACGAAACCCAGGGCCACCCCTACTACTCCAGCGCGCGCCTGTGGGATGACGGTGTGATTGACCCGTTGCAGACCCGTGACGTGCTGGCGCTGGCCTTGTCCGCTGCGCTGAATGCCCCCATCGAGCCGAGCCGCTTCGGCGTGTTCCGCATGTAAATGGAGCTGTACCCATGAGCGATTTCAACACCCTCGAACTGATCACCGACAGCCGTGGCTTTGCCACGCTGTGGCTCAGTCGTGAAGCCAAGAACAACGCGTTCAACGCCGAGATGATCCGCGAACTGATCATTGCCCTGGATCAGGTGCAGGGTGATTCGTCGCTGCGTTTCCTGGTGCTGCGTGGACGCGGCAAACACTTCAGCGCCGGTGCTGACCTGGCCTGGATGCAGCAATCTGCCGAGCTGGACTATCACACCAACCTTGACGACGCGCGCGAACTGGCCGAACTGATGTACAACCTGGCCAAGCTGAAAATCCCGACGCTGGCGGTTGTACAAGGCGCGGCCTACGGCGGCGCACTGGGCTTGATCAGTTGCTGCGACATGGCGATTGGCGCCGATGACGCGCAGTTCTGCCTGTCGGAAGTGCGCATCGGCCTCGCACCGGCGGTAATCAGCCCGTTCGTGGTGCAGGCCATCGGCGAGCGTGCGGCGCGCCGCTATGCGCTGACGGCCGAGCGGTTTGGTGGTCAGCAGGCACGGCATATCGGCTTGTTGGCGGACAGTTACCCGGTGGGCGAACTGGACCAGCACGTAGAACAGTGGGTCGCCAATCTGCTGCTTAACAGCCCGGCCGCCATGCGCGCCAGCAAGGATTTGTTGCGTGAAGTCGGTAACGGCGCACTCACCCCGGCCTTGCGTCGTTACTGCGAAAATGCGATTGCGCGGATCCGCGTCAGCGCCGAGGGTCAGGAAGGCTTGCGGTCCTTCCTGCAAAAACGCTCGCCCAGCTGGCAAGTGCAGGAGCCCCGTTCATGAGCACACTGACCACCGTGCTGGTGGCCAACCGTGGCGAGATTGCTTGCAGAGTGATGCGCACAGCCAAGGCCATGGGCCTGACCACCGTGGCGGTACACAGCGCCACGGACCGCGATGCGCGGCATAGCCGCGAAGCGGATATTCGTGTCGACCTGGGGGGTAGCAAGGCCACCGACAGCTACCTGCAAATCGACAAGCTGATCGCCGCCGCCCAGGCCAGCGGCGCCCAGGCGATCCATCCGGGGTATGGTTTCCTGTCGGAAAATGCCGGGTTTGCCCGTGCAATTGAAGCGGCGGGTTTGATCTTCCTCGGCCCGCCCGCCTCGGCCATTGACGCCATGGGCAGCAAATCGGCAGCCAAGGCATTGATGGAAAAGGCCGGCGTGCCGCTGGTGCCGGGTTATCACGGCGACGCCCAGGACCTGGAAACCTTTCGCGACGCCTGTGAACGTATCGGTTATCCGGTGTTGCTCAAGGCCACGGCGGGCGGCGGCGGCAAAGGCATGAAAGTGGTCGAGGAAGTCAGCCAACTGGCCGAAGCCCTGGCGTCGGCCCAGCGCGAAGCGCTTTCATCCTTCGGCAACGGGCAGATGCTGGTGGAAAAATACCTGCTCAAGCCACGCCATGTGGAAATCCAGGTGTTTGCCGATCAGCACGGCCACTGCCTGTACCTCAATGAACGCGACTGCTCGATTCAACGTCGTCACCAAAAAGTCGTGGAGGAAGCGCCGGCGCCGGGCCTGGGGGTTGAACAGCGCAAAGCGATGGGCGAAGCCGCGGTGCGCGCGGCCCAGGCGATCGGCTACGTGGGCGCGGGGACCGTGGAGTTCTTGCTGGACGCCCGCGGCGAATTTTTCTTTATGGAGATGAACACGCGATTGCAAGTGGAGCACCCGGTGACCGAGGCAATTACCGGCCTCGACCTGGTGGCCTGGCAGATTCGTGTCGCTCAGGGTGAGCCACTGCCGATCACTCAAGCCCAGGTGCCGTTGATCGGTCATGCGATTGAAGTGCGCTTGTATGCCGAGGACCCGGCCAATGATTTCCTGCCGGCCACCGGGCGCCTTGCGCTGTACCGCGAATCTGCGCCGGGGCCGGGCCGTCGGGTGGACAGCGGCGTAGAACAAGGCGATAGCGTTTCCCCCTTCTACGACCCGATGCTCGGCAAACTGATTGCCTGGGGCGAAGACCGGGAACAGGCGCGTCTGCGCTTGTTGAGCATGCTGGATGAGTTCGCCGTGGGCGGGCTGAAGACCAACCTCGGCTTCCTGCGGCGCATCATCGGCCACCCGGCATTTGCGGCAGCTGAATTGGATACCGGGTTTATTCCGCGCTATCAGGACGAGCTGCTGCCCGTGGCCGGCACCTTGAGCGATGAATTCTGGCAGGCAGCGGGCTCGGCGTTTATGCAGAGTTTGCCGGCCGGTGACGGGCCTTGGGCGGATACACGCGGGTTTCGCGCGGGGTTACCGGCCGAGGTTTCGCTGCACCTGAGCTGCAATGGGCAAGATCAATGGGTCAGGCTGTGCGGGAACTCGCCGCAGTTGCAAGGCGATCAGCTACTGGTCGAACACAACGGCGTACGCCGCGCTCATCTGGCGGTGCGTGACGAAGGCGCTGTGTACTTGCGCTGGAACGGTGAGATGCACGCCGTCACGCTGTTTGACCCGATTGCGGCGGTCGAGGCCAACCAGTCTCATCAGGGTGGCCTCACCGCGCCGATGAATGGCAGCATCGTGCGGGTGCTGGTGGAGGTCGGACAACGCGTGGAAGCCGGAACCCAACTGGTGGTATTGGAGGCGATGAAGATGGAGCACAGCATCCGCGCGCCGCAAACCGGCGTGGTCAAGGCGCTGTATTGCCAGGAAGGCGAAATGGTTGCCGAAGGCAGTGCCTTGGCGGAGCTGGAAACGGCGGACTAGAACTTCGCAGTGGCTTGCACGACGACCCCAAGAATTCGGCAATCGCCGGTGAACCGTAATTTGGGGTAAGTCGGGTTGAGCGGCACCAGGTAAAGCTGGCCGCTCTCTTCCATCAACTGGCGGAAGGTCGCCTGGGTGCTGTCGGCCCATTGCGCGACTACCAGTTTACCGGGTTCGGCATCAATGGCCGGGTCCACCAGGATCAGCATGCCTGCGCCGATGCTCAGCCCGCTGGGGGCGGTCATGGCGTCTCCTGTCACGGGCAGCCAGAAGGCATCACCCCGGGCGTGGTAATCGGTTAATTCGAACCGTGCCGGGCCGTAGGTCGGGCGTTCTTCACGCACTTCACAGACGCCCTTCCAGTCGCTGACCGGGTAGCGAAAATATGGGTTGTAGTGTTTTGCCAAAGCCGGCGCTGCATGGGCCCTCTCACGAATTTCCAGCGCGACTTCCAGGTCGCCCAGCCCTAACTCGGCGAGTACCCGGTTCATGTCCGCCAGGCTTGGCACACGACGTTTGTTGAGCCAATGCCCAACGCCGCCCTGGGACATGCCCAAGCGTTCGGCCAACTCGTCCTGCGTGACCTTGCGGTCTTTCATGTTGGCTTTGACCAACGCTATCCAGTTATCCATGGGGCGTGACGATACGTTGCGTGTTCGCCACGACAATAAACAGTTTGTAGTAATCCATCAAATGACATAAATACGATTCGTATTAATATCAGGTGCAGGTTTTCGACATTCACTCAGAGTAACCGCCCTCATGACGACCAGCCCCAATCACCAGCCTGGCGCAATTGAATCCGACGAACTATTGCTCATGCGCAACAGCGGCGCCGCCAAGCGCGCACTCGATTTTTACTTGAAAGTGGATGTGTCGGCGCCGATCACGGACGCGCCGTTCTTCGACATCAAGCCCGGCATCAGCCATGAGGACGCACTGGTGCACGCGTCGGATCTGTTACGCAGCGCGGCAGCGGCAGCCTATGAATCGGCCAGCAGCCGTCAGGGCAATCAACGGGACCTGGCGTTTTCGGTGGTGTATTTGATAGATATGGCGAAGGCGATGGTGGAGCAGACGTTGCACGTGCCTGCGGCTCAAGCCAGCGCATGACGGGCACGAAAGAAAAATATTTCTATCCGACGGATAAAAACATTTGACTTGCAAATGATAATGATTACTATTGGACCCAGCTGATCGCGAGATCAGTCGATAGACCAAGAGACCTTAGGTCGGACTCTTGGAATATCTCCTCATCAGGCTAATCACGGTTTTTGACCCGGCTCTTTGGCCGGGTCTTTTTTTTGCCAGTTTCCCTGGCTTGGCTTCAGGCTAATGAAGACTGTGTGTTGCTTGATGGCGCGCATGGTAGCAAAAGACCATTGCCAAAACAAAGTCGAGTGGCCGCTCTGGCCCGGATCTTTGCGAAATAGCGCTTGAGAATCAATCTCATAGATTCTAAGCTGCTGTTGCGTCAAGGATGACGCCCCCTCCCCCATGCAACAATTTTGCATCAAGATTTCGTCCGACTCCTGTGTAAGATATCCGCCACAACAATCATACTCAGGCAGCCCAGACTATGACCGTGGCCTTGACCTCCATCAAGATCAGCACCGACTTCGACAGCGGCAACATCCAGGTCCTGGATGCCAGCGACGCGTACCACCTGTTGCTGGCGATCAAACCCGATACCCGCAGCGCGCATTTCCAATGGTTCCACTTCAAGGCCGAAGGTATGCACGTGGGCCACACCCACACTTTCCGCTTGAGCAACGCCAGCCAGTCGTCCTACAAAAACGCCTGGAGCGGCTATAACGCCGTGGCGTCCTACGACCATATCAACTGGTTCCGCGTGCCCACGCGCTTTGATGGCGAAACGCTGCACATCAGTTTGGAAACCTGCGAGAAACACGCGTGGATCGCTTACTTCGAACCCTACAGCCGTGAACGTCATGACTGGCTGATCGAGCAGGCGTTGAATCGCGCCGGCACCCAATTGCTCGCTACCGGCAAAAGTGCCGAGGGCCGCGACATCCAACTGCTGCGTCGCGGCAAAGGTGGCGAAGGCCGGCGCAATGTCTGGATCATCGCCCAGCAACACCCCGGCGAACACATGGCCGAATGGTTCATGGAAGGGGTTATCGAACGCCTGCAACAGGACGGTGACACCGAGCTGAAAAAACTCCTGTCCGTCGCCGACCTGTACCTTATTCCGAACATGAACCCTGACGGCGCGTTCCATGGCCACTTGCGCACCAACGCGATGGGCCAGGACCTGAACCGTGCCTGGCAGAACGCCAGCCAGGAGATCAGCCCGGAAGTGCTGTTCGCCCAGCAACAGATGGAAAAATACGGCGTCGACCTGTTCCTCGATATCCACGGCGACGAGGAAATCCCCTACGTGTTCACCGCCGGCTGCGAAGGCAACCCCGGTTACACCCCGCGTATCGAGGCGCTGGAAAAACACTTCCGCAGCCACTTGAGCGCCCTGACCCGCGACTTCCAGACCACTCACGGTTACACCCGTGACCTGCCGGGCGAAGCCAACATGACGCTGGCCTGCAATGCGGTCGGTGAACGGTATGACTGCCTGTCACTGACCCTGGAGATGCCCTTCAAGGACAACGACGACGCGCCCAACCCGAAGACCGGTTGGTCAGGTGAACGCTCCAAACAGCTGGGCAAGGACGTATTGAGCACCGTGGCCGACATCGTCACCGTGCTACGCTAACCCCGCTGCCCCCGGCATCAGTCCTTGGTGCCGGTCATGCTTTGCAGCACACCGTCGCGACGAATCAGCCCGTGGAACAGCGCCGCCGCCAGGTGCAGCAGCACCGTCAAGAACAATAGATAGGCGAGATAGCCATGGGCTTTGCGCAACAGCGCAAACAACGGCGCATTGGCGCCCATCAGCGCCGGCAGTTGCACCGAACTGCTGAGCATCACCGGGTCACCCGCCGCCGAAATCATCGCCCAGCCCAGCACCGGCAGCACCAGCATCAATGCGTACAGCAGCACATGCGAAGCCTTGGCGGCCAGCACTTGCCATAACGGCAAATCGACCGGTAGCGGCGGTTGCCGGGTGGAAAAGCGCACCACCAAGCGCACGATCACCAACGCCAGAATCGCGATACCCAGCGGCTTGTGCAGGTGAATCAGCCACTCATGGCGCTCCGACACCGACGCGGCCATACCCGCGCCGATAAACAACATGGCGATGATCATCAGTGCCATGAGCCAATGCAGCAGGCGGGCCAGCGGCGCGAAAAACCGTGGTTGAACATTCATGGCTTCGACTCCAGAGGGGCGCTGTGCAAGGGGCTGACTTCACCGGCGCGGCGCAGGTACGAACTGGCATAAGCAGCCGAACGTGCGGCCAGCAGCGGGTCGTTGGAGGCTTGGATACCGCTGGGCAAAATCAGCGGGTCAAAGTTGATATCACGGCAATCACCGTCCGCTTGCGGCTGGCTGCTTTGCAGGACCAGCGAGCCGGCGTTGAGTACCTTGTGTTCGCCGGCCCAGGGTTTGCTCGCATCGTCCAAGGGGTCGCCGGGGTTGGCCAGGGTCATATTCAACTGCCAGCGCAACGGGCCCGACGCAAGGCGCTGCACCAGGTCTTTTTCCAGGAAATCGCTGCCCGACGGCGCGGTATCACCCGGCGCATCCTGGCTCTGTGGCACAACGCCCCAACGTACCGCCTGGCGCTTGCCGTCGGCGCCCACCAGGTAAAACGTATTGATGCCGTTATAGGTTTCAGTCGCGTAACTTGCCGATGGCCTGGCGGTCTTTACCCATGCCAGGAACGGCGCTGCCTCCGGGTGCGCGGCAAAAAACGCCGGCATGCTCGCCGGGTTCGGCTTGCCGGTCGCCGGGTCTGGCGCACCGGCCTTGAGCATCTGATAGAACGCCTCAGGCGTGCCGACCGGGAACACCGGCATGCTGTTCATCCCCGTGCGCCATTGCTGGCCGTTGGCCTGGCTGAATTGCAGCGCGAAGCTGCGGATCGGCACACTGCTGTCCGGCGCATAGGGGTTGCCGCTGGGCAAGGCAAATCGACCAATCACCGGGGTTTTAGCCGCGCTGAACACCTGTGCGCTGGAGTACCCGCGCGCCTCTGTACTGCTCTCGAAGTAACCGGCTACACACACGCCCTTGGCATGGTTACGCCGGAAGCCCGGGTGCACACCGTTATTGGCTTCCAGAGCATTGACCAGGGTTTTGGGGCGCAGGCGCTGTGGGTCAAGCGTGCCGTTGACGTAGGCAAACGCCCCAGCAACAACGGCAACCACGGCACCGATACCGGCGAGCCGCGCGATCAGGCTCGCGGTACTCAAGGGAGGACGGGGCGGTGATGAGTGATCTACCATGAAGAACTCCAGGGCGCATGGCCGCAAGGAAAATGAACTATGAGACGAACCTCACATAGGTCTATTCCCTTTTCACTGTAGTTTTTTTCTGAACAGATACGCCGCCGAGTCGATTTTCCTTCTACGTGGGGTTAAACACTGCCGGACGTTTGCAGAGAAACGCCTGCATCCCCTCCTGCTGATCAGGCGTGGCAAACAGGCCATGAAACAGCCGACGCTCCACACGCACGCCGTCGTGCAAGCCCACCTCAAGGGATTGTTCAACGGCCTCTCGCGCCGCCCGGGTGGCTGTCCGGGAGAACCCGGCAATCTGCGCAGCCACTGCCAATGTCTGCTCCATCAGAATTGCCGCCGGGAACACACGGGACACCAACCCAGCTTGATCGGCCTCTTGGGCAGTCATTGTCCGACCAGTCAACACCAGGTCCATGGCCTTGGCCTTACCGATCAGCCCCGTTAACCGCTGGGTCGCCCCCATACCCGGAATCACACCCAACTTGATTTCCGGCTGCGCAAAGGTCGCCGTATCGGCGGCGAAAATCATGTCGCACATCAGCGCGAGTTCACAGCCACCGCCAAATGCGTAACCCGCTACTGCGGCGATCGTTGGCGTGCGCAGACGCGTAAAGGCTTCCCAGCCGACGAAGTAGTCCTCGTTGAGCATGTCCAGGTAAGACTTGCCGCTCATCTCTTTGATATCGGCCCCTGCAGCGAAATAGTCCGCACTGCCGGTGATGACAAAACAGCCGACCTGAGGGTCACGATCCAAAGCATCCAGGCGGCTGACCAACTCCGTCATCAGCGCCGAATTCAGCGCATTCTTGACGTGCGGACGGTTGAGCCTGACCAGGACTACCCGACCATGACGTTCCACTAATACGTGCATAAACACCTCCTCTGATTGATGTTGTCACCCACTGACGCGACCTCAGGAATCCCAGATCGCGCCATAAGCGGGTATGCCTCGCGCTTCCATCTCGTGCACCACACGCTGAGTCAAGGCCTGGTTTGCAATACAGATCACGGCTTCTGCACCTACGGTTTGCACCGCGCCATAAGCCAGTTGCACCAAGTCCGGTTTACCGCGCTCGTCGGTGTCCCAGATCAACGCGCCGGGCTGGGCGCGCAGGATTTCGTCGACCAACTCATCGCCGTAGGTCTTCCTCGGGCTGCGGGTAGACCAGATCAACTGGATCGGCACCTGAGCTGCAAGCAAATGCGGCATGACCGGCCCGATGCCGCTCCCGGTGGCGATATACACCACTGACTTGAACAGGGTTTCCACATTGGCAACGCCAGCCGTAGTGATGCCCTTGACCCATACGTGGCTGGGCAAGTCCTCGATGAAACGCCCGGTCCAATCTCCGGCTCTGGAAATGATCAGGCGAAACCCCGCTTCGCCTGGCGCAGGAATATTCGCAAATGAGTGCCACTCCAGCAGTGGGTTTCGGCTGATCGCGGTGGATGAACCTGCGAAAGGCGTGGTGTGGCTGAAACGGGTAAGGACCGCATGCGTCGAAGGCCTCGTTTGTTTAATGGCCACCTTACGCAGACGCAACCAAGGCGACGCAATACTCAGCGTCAGCAGCACCAGCACCCAGAACGACCCACTGTGCGACAAGGGCGTCGAAGCTTCGCTGGACGCCAGTAACGTCAGCCCCCAGAACAGCAGCAGTGCGCCCCAACCGGCGAACCGATGGACCCGCTCGAAGCCATTGTGAAACCGGCCACGAATCCAGGGCAGCGCCATGACCACGATCAACATCAACAGGCCGAGCAGCACGCTGCTGAGCCACAACCAGGCTGACGAAACGCTGCCCGGCTGCTGCAGATGGCGCGCGACCTGAACACCGACCATGGCCGCAAACCAGCCGGTCGCCGCCACCGCTGCGCCACTGTGCAGCCCCCCAAAGTGGTAGACCTTGGCCGCGCTGCGCCGCACACGTAGCGGCCATGCGAGCGGAACGCGGGTCGCCAGCCAGAACAGTGCGTTGATCAGATATTGCTGGCGAATCAGAATGGCAACCGACAGGTTGATCAACACCATGCCCGAGAGCGTTTCAACTGTGATGGTGTGAACGTCGACAACCATCAGCACACACGCTGCGTTACCCAGCAGCACCACTGCCATCAGGCGGTTGTAGTAAGAAAACATTGGCAGTGACGTCCAGCGGCGCCATAACGCCGGCTTGGGCGGTACGACAGTACGGGTCAGCGCATCAATCATGAGCGGCCTCCTCAGTCGCGAGCGCCAACCTTGCCACGTGCCTCTCCCGAGCCCGTTGCAATAACACTGCCTTGTCGATTTTGCCCCTGGCGGTCAGTGGAAAATGCTCCATCGCGTAGATGGACGACGGCACACAGTAGTAGGCCAGGCGCTGCTGGCATTGGGCTCGGCAAGACTCGACGTCAGCACTGGCAGGCGAGACAAAAGCGACTAGATTGCGGCTGTCCAGTTTCAATGTGACAGCCCGTGTGCAGCCATCGCCAGCCTCCAGGGCCGTGGACACGGCATCCAATTCCACACGAAACCCGCGAACCTTTACCTGATCATCGACGCGCCCCAAGTGTTCAAGTTGCCCTTCGTCCGTCCAGCGCCCCAAGTCCCGTGTACGAAACATCATGGCATCACCGCCTATAAAGGGGTCCGGCCGGTAGCGCTCTTGGGTCAGTGCAGGATTGTTCAAGTAACCGGCCGTTACCCCTGCGCCGCCGGCCCACATTTCACCGGTTTCACCCAGCTCACACGCGCGGCCGTGTTCGTCGAGCACATACACGGTGTTATTCGGTGTCGGCTTGCCGATGGTCAATAGGGTGCCAGGCACATGCCGGTGCAAGGTATTGACGATGGTGGTTTCAGTGGGGCCGCAGCCGTTGTAGAACGTGCAGTGCTCGGCCCAATGCTCGGCAAGCGCCTGGGAGCAGGGCTCGCCCGCCACCGCAACAGTCTTGAGGTCAGGGCACTGTTCAGGGTCAAGGCTCGCCAATATCGAGGGTGTTGCGATTAACACGTGACACTGTGCAGCGGTTTGCGCAATGTCTTTACCACGAATCAACAAGGTCGCTCCATGCGCCAGACAACCGAGTATTTCCCAGGCCGCCATATCAAAACCGATATTGAGGATCTGCCCCACGTTGCACCCCGGTGCCATGCCCATCCGCCCCGGCTGCGTCAGCAGGATGTTGCACACATTGCGGTGACTGACACAGACGCCGTTGGGCCGTCCGGTCGTGCCAGAGGTGAACAGCACGAAACACAGGTCATCGGTGTCGGCAGCGGCGAACGCCTGACGGTTGTCCTCGGTGATCCAGGGTGTTTCGGCCAGAAACGTGTCCAGGCTCAGGCAGCGATGGGCCGAAGCGGCCGGTATGCAATCGGTCAGGTTCGACAGGGTCAGAATCACTGGGCTGGTCAACGACTCCAGCACCATGCTCAGTTGCAGCGTCGGTACGATTCTGACGTCTTGAGGAACATACGCGGCGCCGACCTTCAACACCGCCAAAAGCCCCACCAGCATGGGAATCGAACGCTCGACGAACAGTCCCACCGTATCGCCGCGTTTAACGCCCAGCTCAATCAAGTGCACCGCCAAGCGATTGGCTTGACGGTTGAGTTGTTCATAGCTGATACGCTGGCCCGCCCACACTGCAGCAATCGCTTGCGGTGACAGCGCCGCTTGAAACTCGATAGCGTGGTGCACACTGTCGTAGGCAGCCTTGGTCGACAGGCCGCAACCCCACTGCTCAAACACGACTTGCTGAGCGGCAGGCAAGTGAGCCAATGCAGTTCGGAAAAATAAACGTTTATCGGTCGGAGAACATGTCATGCATACACCCTCATCAGTTAACCGCCGAAGTTGTTCCCGGCGGTTACGACGATTGATTGAGGTGTGGGAGCTGTATTACAGCCCCTTCTGCATTGCAGATGATCCCTAGTTAGAACCTAAAAATTTCCCACAGCCATTGATGGAATAACTCACGCTGGCTGGCGTCTTCCTCTGCAAAACCGATCAGAATCGCAGCCATGCATGAACTCGACGAACAGTTACGTGAACTCATCCCCAGAATGCGGCGGTTTGCCGTGTCACTGACGCGTAACGCCAGCAGCGCCGACGATCTGGTGCAGTCGACCCTGGAACGGGCGATCATCAGTTGGGCCGATAAACGCCTCGAAGGCGACCTTCGCGCCTGGCTGTTCTCGATCCTCTACCGGCAGTTCCTCGATACCCACCGCCGCAGTCGGCGCTATGCACGCATGCTCGAATTCTTCACCGGCCGTGACGACGCGCAGCCCTCGGTGGAGCGCACCGTGATCGCCCAATCGACCCTGCAAGCCTTCGACCGACTCACCGCCGAACAACGCGCCCTGCTGCTGTGGGTGTCGGTCGAAGGCTTAAGCTACAAGGAAGTTGCCGATATTCTGAAGGTGCCTGTGGGCACCGTTATGTCGCGCCTGTCCCGGGCGCGCCAAGCCTTGCGTCAACTCAGCGATGGCGAAATTACCAGCCCTTCCCTGCGGATACTCAAATGATCAGCCTGCCCCCCAGCGAACGCGATTTGCATGCCTACGTCGACCACCAACTGTTGGAGAGCGACCGCCGCGTGCTTGAAACCTACCTGGCGGCCCATCCCGACGTCGCCGCTCAGGTACAGGCGTGGCAGCAGGATGCGCACTTGCTGCGTGCGTCACTGAGCGGTGCCTTGCAACAACCGGCCAACCCCGACCTGGACCCGGCACTGATTCGCCAACGGATCAAGCATCAGTCCCGTCGCCACTTCGCCACCGCCGCCGTGTTGCTGATCGCCGTCAGCCTCGGCGGCGTGGCGGGTTGGCATGCGCGCGAAGCCACTCAACCGCCGATGTTGCCGATGGCCGATGCCATGCAGGCTTACCGCCTGTTTGCCCAGGACGGCATCATGCCCGCCGACTACACGACGCAGGATGGCGGCAGCATGCAGGCTTGGCTGGACCGTTATTTCAACCAGGCGCATCGCCTGCCGGACTTGAGCCCGTCCGGTTTCAAACCGGTGAGCGGGCGCCTGCTCACCACGGACCAAGGCGCGGCAGCCATGGTGCTGTACGAAGACCCGACAGGTCGCCGTATCAGCTTCTATATCCGTCCGCCGGGCCCGGACAACGGTTTCCTGCCCCGTGGCAGCCGCAGCGCCGATGGTTTGCAAGCCGAGTACTGGTCCGGCGCCGGGTACAACTATGCGATGGTCAGCCCGGTGGATCAGCCCTCCACACCGATGTTGAAGTTCTAGAAACCCACGTCCAGGACCACGTTGTCGAGATAAGTGCCGCCCGGCGGGGTGGCCTGGTCGGTGTAGATTTTCGCGTTGTAGTTGAATACCTGGCTGCCGGTGCCCAAGCCGTTGCCCGGGTTGATCTCCGCCGAGGCGCTGGCTCGCCGCGCCGCGCCCACGCTACCCCAGCGGGTGGAGCCCGCCCCCTGGAAGATGTCATAGGCAAGCACATTACTGCCGGACACCATCTGCCGACGGCCGCCCACGCTGACCGGGTTCTGCCCATCACTGAGCCCGACGGTATACGCACTGCCCTTGGTGCAGGCAATACTGGCCTGCCCGGTGACTGTGGCGAAGGCACTGACCACCGGGGCACTGCCGAATGCGATCGGTGGAGTGGTGATCTGGCAGTCATTGACCACGGTCATGCTGACGTTCAGCGTGGTCGTGCCGCTGTTGATCTCGCGGCCCAGGCATACCCCGCCAATGCCAATGCCCGAGCAATAATTCCAGTTCCAGAAAATGCTCAGGGTCTCGCTGTACACACCCGCCGCCACGTTGCTGCCAAGCGTGGTGGCAAGGTACAGCGGCACTACTTTTGTGCCGGGCCCAAAGACCAGCCCCAGGGACGCGGCGATGCCGCCACTGCCGCCAAAATCGAACGCAGTACCACGTGTCATTGGAAACGACGGGGTGTTGTTGGCGTAGATCGTATAGTTGATGACATCTCCGGTCGGCCCGACCAGGCCACCCTGTGACGAACCGGTGATGGTCGCGTAGAAATGGTCGCTGGAAGTCAATACCGACAGCACCGCCGGGGTACAGCTCAAGCCGGCGTTGGTGGTTGAGCTGGGCTGGGAGGTGGTACGCACGGTCATCGAACTCACCGACGTGCCAAAGCTGGCGGGCACGGTGGCGACCACCGAGCACACCGCCTGCACCGGCATCGACACCCCCAGGCTTGATAACAGCAGCCACCCCAACAACCATTCCTTGACCCGCACACGCACACTCCTTATGTCATTGGCACACCAATGGCCCGATCAGCGGCACCTGCGCTTGCGTGGTATCCAGCTCGAATGTTGCCTGGCAGGTCTGGCCGTCACCGACGCTGACTTGCAATGTGTTATGGGCCGCCAGGTTTTCCAGGTACACCAGGCCGTCCCAGCCCACCACCGCCAGGGCACCGCTTTGCTCATGGCGTACCTGGCTGCCCAGGGGCAGTTCCTGATGCTGGGCATCGATCAGCGTGATGCTCGCTGCGAGCACCCGGCGCAGCGGGAACTCAAGCAAATAGCCGCTGCCCCGGCGCACGGCAACCCGTTGCTCCACATTCGGCACTTGTACGTTGGACGGCAGGTTCAACGGGTCGATCTCATATTTGGCGCGGTAGTAGGCGCTGGTCCACGGCACCAACAGGTGGCCGTGGCGGTCGGTTTCGCCGACCACCTGATTTTCGTAGCGCACCGGCACGCCCCCTACGCCATCCGTGCTCACCACCACAAACGCATCGTTGACGCGGTTGGCGGCGAACACTTGATTGTCCATCCATACCAGCGAGCCGGTAGCGTCTGCCCAGCGTGTTTGCGCATCGCTGCTGCCATACACGCCCGCCTGCAACTGCACCGACTGCAGGCGCCAGGTCAGGTCAGCCTGACGATAGGCCGGCCCATCGCCGCTGGCGTAACCCAGGTTGAAGCCCACGCCCCCCTCGACAGGCACCGCACGGCTGTAATTGACCCGCTGCTGGCTTTGCCCGGTTTTACTGCGCTCTGTGCCCAGGCTAAGACTGCCGTAGACGTCGAAGGGCACCACGACTTGCGCCTGCACCGCCCAACTGCTGTCACCGACTTCACGGTTGGCCGACAGGTAAACGCTGCTGTTGCGCCACAGCGACTTGCTCCAGGTCATGTTGACCAGGCGGGTGCGGGAATTGTCGGCGGCCTGCACATCAAAATAGCCCACGCCCAGGCTGCCGAAATCGTTGAGGTTAACGCTCAGAGTCGCCTGCTGGCTGCGCTTGCTGAGGCTGGCGTAGGGGGTGTCGATCAGGCTCAGGTCAGCATATTGATCGCGGCGCTCCACGCGCTGATACGACAGGCTGTAACGCGGGTTGCTGTAGTGGTAGCCCAGGCTCAATTGCTGCCCGGTGCGGCCGTCATACCGGCTTTGGCTGATAGCCGTGTTGAGCACGCCGAGATTGCCGACGCGCAGGTTGCCGCCCACACCGCCCAGGGTCAGGTCATTGGAGGCTTCGGCGTGGCTTTCCAGGGTAACCGTGTCCGACAGCCCGTAACGAAAGGTGCCGCTGGCCACGCCGGGGCCGTAGCCGAAATCGCGCAGGGTGTAATCGCGGCGCAGGTTACCGGCTGCCACTGAGAAGTCTGACAAGCCCTTTTGCAACAGGGTGCTGGTGACATAGAACGGCACCGTGGTCGAGACCTGTCGCCCCAGCGTATCTGTAGTGACTACCACTGCCTCCCCGGCGCCGTTGATAAACGGCACATTGGTGAGGGTGTAGGGGCCGGGCTGAAGATCGGCGCTGCTGGATTTATAACCGTTGATAAACAGGTCCACCGACGACGGTACGGCCGCCTCCCCGGCAAACTGCGGCAACGGGTAGGTGACCAGGTCCGGGCGCACCCCGAAGTCCCGCGACACTTGCACGCCGCCCAGGCGCACCGAGCTGCTCCACGGCAAGGCAGCGCTGATGACGTCGCCCGCTTCATAGGTCAACAAGCGCTCATCGTCGGAGAATCGCCAGGTGGTGTCATAGCGCCGATAGCCATTGTCCAGGCTGCTGCCGACGGTCTCCCGGCCAAGGGTGGTGCGGTACTGGCCGGTATTGGACAAGGTGCCCCAGGTATCGAACAGCCTGACTTCGTTGAAGATGCCGAGGTAGGTGCCCGCGTCATCCGTATCGTTGAGGTAAGCATCGTAGTTGAGCAACGCGCCAAAACTGGTGAGTGCCTGGGTACGCGGGTAATTGTCACGACTGCCGATAAACTGCTCCGGCAACCAGGCGGGTGGCACCGTGAGTATCAGCCGCTGGCCCTGGCTGTCGTAATCGGTGTGCAGGCCAGGCAGACGTTCCAGCGCCACTTCGACGGGGACCTCACCCGGCAGTTTCATGCCGACTTCCTGCAACACCGACGCCGGTAAAAACAGCTGCCCAGCGCGCTGATTGACGGCGACCACGCGGCCGGTGTCCCGCTGATTGACCACCAACTCCAGGAATAACTGTGCATCGGCAACAGCCTCCATACTGCTCGGCGGGGGCGGCAACGGCGCGGCCGCGCCCAGCGGCGCAAGCACCAGCCCGGACAAGCCACTGACCACCCACACCGATCGCCATAGACAACGAGCCCTATCGAGGCTCACCAAGGCTTTGTGTCCATCAATGGACATCTCCATCCGTTAACACAACGGGCTGATCCTTGCCCGACAAGCAGTGTTTTATCGCCCCGGCGCAAGGCTCTCCAATTGCGTTGCACCATTGACGCGTACCTGCAGCGGCTGATCGGCCGGCAGTCCAGCCGGTACTGGCCAGCGCATGGTCGCACCCGGCAGTACATACCCCATCAAGCCTTCCACCAGCGGACGAGGTTGGCCGCCCTGCTTGAATGTGGCATCGGTCAAGCGCGCGTGCACGGCACCCTGGTTGCGCATTTCGACGTAGTTGCGCCCGCCCACGGTGACTTTTTTCCAGCTCAAGTCCGGCTTGCCCGCGCTCTTGGGGTCACGGTCGCGTGTGCCGTCAACCTTGCTCCAAAGGCCGGGGCCATAAGAGAACAAGGGCACCGAATAACGCATTTGGAAACGGATCGCAGCGGCAGTCTTGCCATCCGCAGGCGCCGGTGGAGGCGTCGCCGAAGGGATCTCATCGATGATGATGCGATAGGCCAGCTCCTGGCCCGGTGGCACTTGTTTGGTACGGGTCAGGCGCACCAACTGCTTCTGGCCCGGTTCGATTTTCGCCACCGGCGGGCTGCCGATCACGTCGCGCTGGTTCTGGTACTGCTCATCGAAGCCGCTCTGGGACCAGGCAAACACGCGGATTTGCAGGTTGGCGGTTTCCGTGCCGCGATTTTCCAGCCACAGTGCGCTGGCCTGTTGAGCGGCCTCCAGCACCGGATCAATCGGCCAGATCAGCACCGAACTGGCCGCCTGGGCCTGCCCCGCCGCCACCCCCAACAACCCGCTCAAACCCGCTGCCCACCAGTGCCGGGACGCTGCATACATAGGTCTTACTCCTCATTGCCAATCGCTTTACCACGACAGTTGCACCTGCAATGTGTCGCTGTACGTCCCCCCAGGCTGATTACCCGGTAACTGCACTCGCCCATAAATTGGCAAGGTAATATTCGCGGCGTTGCTGTAAGCCACGCTGACGCTTTGGCTGATCCCAAGGCTCTGGCTGAAGGCCGCGTCGCGAAACAGCTGATAGCCAACCTGCGCACTGCCGCTATTGAGCTGCAGGCGGCGGCCGCTGTTGTTATGCAAACCGCCATCAACCGTCATATTCAGCGCAACCCCCGGGGTACATTGCAGGGTCACGCCACCGGTAAGCGCGACGGTCGCCGTGCTGGTTGCCAGTGCCGAATACGTGCCGAAGGCCAGGCTGCCGTAATTGGCGCCGCCGCCGACCACCAGGCAGCCGGGGGTGATGGTCGCGCTGACCTGGAACGACTGGCTCGTTACCGCCTGCAGCGACACCGGCATTCCCCAGCCGATGCACACCGCCAACGCCCACGCTGCACGGCTCATGGCTCTCAGAACGTCAGGGTCACGTTAACCGTGTCGGTGTAAGTACCCGCCGGCAGCCCCGCCTTGCCGTTGGCTTTGCCGTAAATATTCACGGCTTGAGCCACACCGGTACTGGGCGCCAGGTTGATCACCCCACCGATTGCCAGCAAATTCGAATGGCCACTGTCGGTATACAGATCGTAGGGCACGTAATTGGCGACGCCGTCATACAGTGCGCGCGCGCCGCCCGTGGACTTGCCGTCATTGGCGCCGGCAGACACCGTCAATGTCGGCGTGGTACCCGCCGAGCACAGAATCGACAACGCCCCGCCGCCTCCGCCCAACACCTGGCCGTCGGCTTCGGTGAACAGGCTATTGGCCGTACCGAAGTTCAAGTTACCGAAGCTCATCCCGCCGGTGGCCGCCGCGCCATTGACCTGGCAGCTGCTGGTCAGCACCAGGGTCGCGCTCACGGTGCCGGCCACGGTCGCCGCCTGCGCGCCCGACACCCACACCAGCGCTATCAATGGAAAAACGGCTTTCGATACGAGTGCATGCATGATCTTCATCCTCATGGTTTACCAATCCAGAGTCACCGTCAGGGTGTCTGTGTAGATGCCGGCCGGTAGGGCCCTGGTATTCGCCACCACCGAGCCGAATACCGGGATCGGTACTCGTGTGCCCTTGGCCACGACGAAATTGTGTTGCTGGCCGATGCTGTAGGCGAGGTGGCCTAGCGCGTCAGCGGACAGCCGATACGGAATGGTGTAGCGCCCGTTGCTCAGGCGTCGCGTGGTGCCGTCACCGTGGGCACCGCCGTCAATGGTCACCGTGAAGCTGCTGACCACCGAGGGGTTGCACGACACCGACACCGGGGCACTGGCGCCGTCAGTCACCCCGGCGCCCAATGGGTTGCTCCATGTCGGGCCCTGGCTACCGAAGTCGAGCAATGCACCGCCGCCCGAAGGGCTGACCGGTGCGCCCTCAACGCCTTTGCTTACTTGGCAACTGGCAGTGATCACCAGGCGTGCGTGGATCTGCCCGGTGACTGCCGCCTGGGCGTCGTCGGCCAGCAGCAACAGGCCGCCCATCGCCACGAGGGCCCAGCCCCGGCTTACCATGTGACCGTGACCTTGAGCAGGTCGGTGTAGCGACCGACGGCGGGGATGTCCTTGAGCGGTTCAATGCGCCCGTACAACGGCAGATCGACACTGCCGGAGTCCGGCACGCGACCGCTCAGGGGCTCATTCACGGGCAAGGGGATACGCCGCGCGGCGTCGGCGTAGAGTCGGTAAGCGATGGGTGGGGTGGAGGATGTGGCGGTGGTCAGGTAGCGCACTTCGCCCGTGCCGCCATGCAGGCCGCCATCCACGCGCACTTGGTAAGGTGTATCAGGGTTGCATTCCAGGCGCGGTTGGCGCTGGCTGATCAGCGCCGCACTGAGCGGGCCGGCCGCGTCGTCCAGACGCGGGCCGCTGCCGAAATCCAGTACGCCAAGTTGCTCGATGCCAGCACTGCGGGTGGTGCCCACCAGCTGACAACCGCGCTGCACTTCAATGCGCACCTCAACCTGAAGTTGCGCAGCGTGCAACGTGTTACAGAGCATGGCGCCCATTACTGCCAATACTGCTCGTCCCTTCACAGCCCCAATTCCTTATACAGGGGTGACAACTTTGTATGAGGTTAGCCATTTAACGATAAACCGCCAGTTCGGTCAGGTTTTGCCGCCATCCATGCCTTTTCGAGATAGCTGCCGGCGCCCTTCTCTATTGGTCAAATCACGCCGAGCGCCCTAAAGTGAGGGACCACAGAAATACAGAGTGAATCGCATTGGCTGTGCTTTCCTTGATTCAGCGTCTGCTCGGTAACAAAACGGCTACCCCGGACGCGTCCCCGATCGCGCGTTTTTTTCAGACGAAGGCCGAGCAACAGGGCTATACCCTCAGTGCCGGCCAAACCCGGGCAATCACTGCCCTCGCTCGCGAAACCCAGCACCTGCTCGCCGGGCGCCCCACCCGCAGCCTTTACTTGTATGGCCCGGTGGGGCGTGGCAAAAGCTGGCTGCTGGATGGCTTTTTCCAGGCACTGCCGATTGCCGAGAAGCAGCGTGTGCACTTCCACACTTTTTTTGCCCGCCTGCACCGGGGCATGTTCAAGCACCGTGAGCATGACGACGCCCTGGCCGCCACCCTGAATGAGCTGCTGGCGGGTTGCCGGGTGTTGTGTTTCGACGAATTCCACGTCCACGACATCGGCGATGCCATGCTCATCAGCCGGTTGTTCAAAGCGTTGTTCCAGCGCGGCGTGCTGGTGCTGGTGACCTCCAACTATGCGCCCGAAGGGTTGCTGCCCAACCCGCTGTACCACGAGCGGTTCAAGCCGGTGATTGACCTGATCGCCGCGCGTATGGCGGTGTTGGAGGTCAGCTCGCCCGAGGACTTTCGCAGCTTGCCCCAGGCCCATGCCGAACAGCGCTTTACCGGCGGCCAATATGTATGGCCGGGTACCACCGACCAGCGTGAAGCGCTCGGGTTGCCCGCCACACAAGGCCCGGCACACGCCCTGACGGTCGGCAACCGCCAGCTGGTTTGCCGCGGCCATCAGGCGCGCACCATCGTGTTCACCTTCAATGACCTGTGCGAACAGCTCACAGCCGTCATGGATTACCTGCTGCTATGCGTGGACTTCGACCACTGGGTGATCGATGGCCTGCCGCCACTGGCCGAGTGTCCCATTGCTGTGCAGCAGCGTTTTATCAACCTGATAGACGTGCTCTACGACCAGGACAAACGCCTGACCCTGATCGGCCAACAGCCGTTGACCGCGTCTCTGGAAGGCCAGGCCATCGACCTCGCCCGCACTGCCAGCCGCCTGAACCAATTGCAAACCGTCTGCCCGCAACGTGCGCCCGACCCGGTATCATGAGCGCCTTTTACCGCCTATTGCCGAGTGACCGCGCCGTTCATGAATACCCTCGACCAACTCAAGACTGGCCAATTGGCCGGTACCAAGCGTCTGGACCTGTCCTGCGGGCTGACCGAATTCCCGCAAGAGATCTTCGAGCTGGCCGACACCCTGGAAATCCTCAACCTCACGGGTAACGCCCTGAGCAGCCTGCCGGACGACCTGCATCGCCTGTCGCACTTGCGGGTGCTGTTCTGTTCGGACAATGCGTTTACCGCGCTGCCCGAATGCCTGGGCCAGTGCGCCCAGTTAAGCATGATCGGCTTCAAGGCCAACCAGATCCGCCATGTACCCGCCGCCGCACTGCCGCCGCAGCTACGCTGGCTGATCCTCACCGACAACTGCATCAGCCAACTGCCCAGCGAATTGGGCGAGCGGCCGTTGCTGCAGAAACTGATGCTGGCCGGCAACCATCTGGCGCACCTGCCGGAGAGCCTGGCCAACTGCAAAAACCTGGAGCTGATCCGCATCGCCTCCAACCGTCTGACCCAACTGCCGGAATGGCTGCTGACGCTGCCGAGCCTGACGTGGCTGGCCTATGCCGGTAACCCGGTGGAAATGGCCGTGGACGTGGCCGCTGATGACGTGACGCCGAACATTCCCTGGTCAGAACTGGACCTGGGCGAAGTGCTCGGCGAAGGCGCCTCGGGGATCATTCGTAAAGCGCGGTGGGCAGCAGCGGCCAAGCCTGTGGCCGTCAAACTGTACAAAGGCACGATCACCAGCGACGGTTCACCGCTGCATGAAATGCAGGCGTGCATCGCCGCCGGTTTACACCCCAACCTGATCAAGGTAGAAGGCCGCATCAACGGTCATCCCGATGACCAAGCCGCACTGGTCATGGACCTGATCGATCCGAGCTACCGCAACCTGGCGGCATTGCCGAGCCTGGCGTCCTGCACGCGCGATATCTACGCGCCGGACACGCGTTTCAGCGTTGAAGTGGCGTTGCGCATGGCACGCGGCATTGCCTCGGTGGCAGCCCACTTACACCGGCACGGCATCACCCACGGCGATTTGTACGGCCACAATATTTTGTGGAATGCGGCAGGCGATTGCTTGCTCGGGGACTTCGGCGCGGCGTCGTTCCATGCCACGGCGGACACCTTGGAAACCCGGGCATTGCAGCGCATCGAAGTGCGCGCGTTTGGGGTGTTGCTGGGGGAATTGCTGGAGCGGGTCGACACCGCGTTCAACGACGAGGCACTGCTAGACCTGCAGAAACGATGCTGCCAGCCGGATGTGTTGGCGCGACCGGGCTTCGAAGAGATCGAATCGCTGCTGAGCGCTCAGCCACACCGCTAAACCAATGTGGCAGCGGGCTTGCTCGCGAATGCGGCGTGTCAGTCAGCTGATCTGGCGACTGACACACTGCATTCGCGAGCAAGCCCGCTCCCACATTTTTACTGCATATATTCAGCTACAAATCAGCCGGCCAGACCGACGAACATATCCTGCACGTCATCGTGGTTGTCCAGGCCTTCCAGGAAGGCTTCGACTTCGGCCATCTGCTCATCGCTCAAGCCGCTCACCGGGTTCTTCGAGATATAGCCCAGCTTGGCCGACAGCACGGTGAAACCCTGCTCCGGCAGCGCTTTTTGCACGGCATCGAGGTCGGTGGTTTCGGTGATGAACAAGGTGGTGCCTTCTTCTTCGCCGTCTTCAAAATCCTGTGCGCCGGCTTCAATGGCGGCCATTTCCGGGTCGGCGTCCGGGCTGTCCGGCGAGGCTTCGATCAGGCCGACGTGGTTGAAGTCCCACGCCACGGAACCGGAAGCGCCCAGTTGGCCCTTACGGAAGGCCACGCGGATTTCTGCCACGGTACGGTTGATGTTGTCGGTCACGCATTCAACGATCAGCGGCACCTGGTGCGGGGCAAAACCTTCGTAGGTCACGCGGTGGTACTGCACGGTTTCGCCGAGCAGACCGGCGCCCTTCTTGATCGCGCGTTCCAGGGTTTCCTTGGGCATCGAGGCCTTTTTGGCCTGTTCTACCACCAAACGCAGGTGGGCGTTGGTCGCGGTGTCGGCGCCGTTGCGGGCGGCGATGGTGATTTCTTTCACCAGCTTGCCGAAGATCTTGCCCTTGGCATTGGATGCCGCTTCTTTATGTTTGACTTTCCACTGTGCGCCCATGACTCACTCTCTTTTCGTCCATCGCGCCGAAACGTCTACTGGCCGGCGCTTTGGGGGCAGAGTTTATAGCGCAAAAACACTCTAATCCACCAAAAAACCGGCCAAGTGCCTCAGGTACGCAAGGGTTTGATCGTGACGTTGCGGTCGGGCACAAAGTCGCCAACCTGCGCCAGCGCGGCGGGCCTGGCGTTCCAGTAAGGCATCAGCACCAGTGAAGAAAACAACGCCGCGCCGGCAAATACGATAAACACCGTGACCGTATCGAAGTAGCCCGGCAGCAGGCCGCCAAGGATCGCCCCCACCGAACCGCAACCGTTCACAAAGCCTGCGGCCGTGGCGCCGGCCTTGGCGGTGCCGAAGTCGATGGCCGCCGTGCTGCTGATCATCGAGTCAGGCCCATACAGCGTCAGGCCCATCACAAACAGCAGGGCCATCACCAGCATCACGCTACCGGTGTGCAGCGCGCCCATGAACAACGCCAGGGCCACGGTCAGCGCCAGCAGGCTGAGCACACAGGCCGGCATGCGCCGGGCGCCGAAGAGTTTGTCGGACGCCAGCCCGATCATGATCGGCCCCAGCAACCCGGCCAACTCGAACGCCGTGGGCACGATGGCCGCACCCACCTTGCCCACCGAGGGCATTTGCTCATAAACGATCACCGGCCCCCACAACAGGATCGCGTAACGCGCCGGTTTCAACAGAAAGTACGCCAGGCCCAAGACCAGCACCGTACGGTTACGCAGGATCGCGCGCAGCGGTTCCAGCACGCTGACTCGCTGTGTGTCGGCCGCCACGACCGGCTCCGGCTCAACAGCCGGCAAGCCGACATCCTGCGGTGTATTGCGCTGGAAGATAAAGAACAGCACAGCCACCACCGCCACCACCGCCGCGCTGGAAATAAACGCCGCATGCCACGTGCCGATCAGCGTGTAAGCCCACCAGCCGGCAAAGGGCGATGCCACCAGGCCACCAAAGGCGTAGCACGAACTCCACAACCCCAACACACGCCCGCGTTGCTGCGCCGGGAAGAAACTGCCGAGGTTTTTGCACAGCCCCGACCAGCCGGTGGACTGCGCCAGCCCCTGGATCAACATGCAACTGATAAAAATCGGCAAGGTGGCAAAGGTGCCCATCACCAACGCCGCTGCGGCAGAAATCAACAATCCGCCCAGCACCACCACCCGTGGCCCGAAGCGGTCCGCCAGCATGCCCCAGGTGAATTGCCCCACGGCATAGGCCGCCAGGTACAGGCCATCAAGGTTGGCCATCATCATTTTGTCGAGGGGGAAACTGGGGTCATCGACGATGCCCAGCTTGGCCACCGAAAACGCTTTGCGAGTGAAATAGAACGCGGCGTACGCCAGCCAGGTGATGGCGAAAATCTGCACGCGCCAACGCTTGATGCTACCCGTTTGGATATTCATTGTGGTTCTGACCTCAGGTGAGTGTGCCGGCAGGATCTAGAAGCAAATGCCTGTTGTTTTTATGGTTGAGCACTGCAATGCCAAGCCCTGGAGGGCGCGGCATTGGTCAGATGGGTCCGGTTTGCCAGAACCCATGGCCGCCGCGGTTGTAGGACTCAGCCGTCGGCGGTTGGCGTATCAAAGCAATGGCTGACTAATAGGTAAAATCGATTTATCGTATTTCACCTATAAGCTCAGCTTGTAAGAGGATCTGCGATGTCGGTTTCCCACGCCCAGCTCAAAGCCTTCCACGCCGTGGCCGTACACGGCAGTTTCACTCAGGCCGCTGAACGCCTGTTCCTGACGCAACCGGCGATTTCCGACCAGGTGCGCAAGCTCGAAGAACGCTTCGGCGTGCTGCTGTTTCACCGCAACAAACGCGCCGTGCGCCTCACCGACCTGGGCGAGCGTCTGCTCGGCATCACCCAGCGCCTGTTTGTGATCGAGGCCGAAGCCGAAGAACTGTTGCAAGACTCCCGCGCCCTGCTCACCGGCACCCTCACCCTGGCCGTGGACGCGCCCGTGCACGTGTTGCCGCAGATCGCACGCTTCTGCCAGTTGTATCCGGGGATCAGCGTGAAGATCGAAACCGGCAACACGGATGAATCGCTGTTTCGCCTGTACAACTACCAGGCCGACCTGGCCCTGCTGGGGCGCGATGTCGACGATGAACGCCTGCTGTCGTTGCCGCTGCCCGATGAGCAGCTACTCGCCTTTGTCGCGCGCAACCACCCGTGGGCCGGGCGTGAATCCATCTGCCTCGCCGACCTGGATGACACGCCGCTGGTACTGCGGGAAATCGGCTCGGTCACCCGTCAGACCCTGGAGCAGGAAATGCGTCAGGCCGGGCTGCGCATCCGCCCGGCGATCCAGGTGGAAGGCCGCGAAGCCGCGCGGGAGGCGGTGGTGGTGGGGATTGGTGTGGGCGTGGTGTCGGCAGCGGAACTCGGCGCCGACTCGCGGGTGTATGCCCTGCCGATCCGCGATTGCAGCCAGCGCATGAAGGAAACGCTGGTGTGCCTCAAGGAGCAGAGTTCGAGGCGGGTGGTGGCGACGTTTCTCGATATTGTGCGGGACAGTTTGCGCTGAGTTTTAGGGCCTCATCGCGGGCAAGCCCGGCTCCCACAGTTGACCGAGTAGTACCTGAGTAACCGGACCAATGTGGGAGCCGGGCTTGCCCGCGATGGCCTCAACTCGGTCTTCAACTCAAGACGCCAACTCAAAGAACGCCTGAATCAGCCGCAACGAGCGGCGCCGCTCCATACAGCCGAGCATATGCCGGTTCAACAACCCATCGCCCTGAATCGTCACGGCCTGCACACGCGGGTCCTGGCTGACTTCCATTGACGACACCACGCCCACGCCCAACTCGGCCGCCACGGCTTCGGTCACCGCCTCGCGGCTGTCCAGTTCCAGCAGCACCTTGGGCTGCACACCCGCAGCTCCACACGCATCATCGAAGGTTCGCCGCGTGATGGAGCTGGGCTCGCGCAATACCATGATCACCTCGTTGAGCTGCTCCAGGCGAATGCCCTTGGGCAGTGCCGCCCACGGGTGGCTGGCCGGGACAAGCGCGCAAATCCGCGACTCACTCAACGGCTGCAGGTGCAGGCCATTGCGCGGTTCCACCTCCGTCAGCACCGCCACATCCGCATGCTCGGAGAGCAGCGCCGCCAGGGTTTCCTGGGCATTGCCCAGACGCAGGTTCACGGTGATGCCGGGGTAACGGGCACGCAGGCTGGCGATCATCGGCATCACCAGATGCGGGCCGTCCGCGGCCACTTCCAGGCGTCCGCTGAGCAACTGCCGATTGGCTTCGAGCAACGCCTGCGCTTCATCCACCAGGCCGAAAATTGCCCGAGTGATCGCGGCCAGACGCGTGCCCTCCTCGGTCAATTCCACCCGCCGGGCGGTACGGCGCAACAGCGCGATCTGGTAGTGCTCTTCCAGGGCCTTGATGTGCCCGGTCACCGCCGGCTGGCTGATGAACAGCCGTGCGGCGGCACGGGTAAAGCTGCCCTCGCGGGCCACGGCATCGAATGCACGCAGTTGAAACAAATTCATAGGTATCGGCCTCACTGATAGCTCGCATAACAACAAACAATTTGATTGATAACAAGCCAAACTGCAATTTAGGCGCCGTAGCTTCACCCCCCAATGACCTTGCGAGGACTTGAGATGAGCACTGCCGCGCCGATCCTGCTAACCCCTGGCCCCTTGACGACTTCGAACCGCACCCGTCAGGCAATGATGGTGGATTGGGGGTCATGGGATGACCGCTTCAACCAACTGACCGCCAGCGTCTGCACACAATTGCTGGCGATCCTGCACGCCACCGACAGCCACCACTGCGTGCCCCTGCAAGGCAGCGGCACCTTTGCCGTCGAAGCGGCCATTGGCACCCTCGTGCCGCGCAACGGCAAGGTACTGGTGCTGATCAACGGCGCCTACGGCAAGCGCCTGGCGAAGATCTGCGAAGTGCTCGGCCGCGACTTCAGCACCTTCGAAACCGCTGAAGACGAACCCACTACCGCCGCCGACGTCGACCGCCTGCTGCACGCCGACCCGGCGATCACTCACGTCGCGTTGATCCACTGCGAAACCAGCACCGGCATTCTCAACCCGCTGCCGGACATCGCGCAGGTGGTTAAACAGCACGATAAACGCCTGATCATCGACGCCATGAGTTCCTTCGGCGCTCTGGCGATCGACGCCCGCGAAGTGCCGTTTGACGCGCTGATCGCCGCCTCGGGCAAGTGCCTGGAAGGCGTGCCGGGCATGGGCTTTGTCTTCGCCGACAAACAGGCACTGGCGGGCGCCCAAGGCAACTGCCATTCCCTGGCAATGGACTTGTTCGACCAGCACAACTACATGGCCAAGACCGGCCAATGGCGCTTCACCCCGCCGACCCACGTGGTCGCCGCGCTGCACGAAGCCTTGCTGCAATACCAGGAAGAAGGCGGCCTGCCCGCACGCCATCAACGCTATGCCGACAACTGCCAGGCACTGCTCGACGGCATGGCCGCAATCGGCCTGCGCAGCTTCCTGCCAGCCGCCATCCAGGCGCCGATCATCGTCACCTTCCATGCGCCAAAAGACCCGCGCTACCAGTTCAAGGACTTCTACGAGCGGGTCAAGGCCAAGGGTTTCATTCTCTACCCCGGCAAATTGACCCAAGTGGAAACCTTCCGCGTCGGCTGCATTGGCCACGTTGACGCGCAGGGCATGCAGGCGGCGGTCGAGGCGATCGGCCAGGTGCTGCAAGAAATGGAAGTGCTGGACATCTGATTGCCCCCATTACCCACAGGATTTGAACCATGAACTATCAAAACCCCAACACCCTCCAGGCCGTGATCCTCGACTGGGCCGGCACCGTGGTCGACTTCGGCTCTTTCGCGCCCACGCAGATCTTTGTCGAGGCGTTTGCCGAGTTCGACGTGCAAGTCTCCATCGAAGAAGCCCGTGGCCCGATGGGCATGGGCAAGTGGGACCATATCCGCACGCTCTGCGACCAACCGCAGGTCGCCGAACGCTACCGCAAAGCCTTTGGCCGCACGCCGACCGATGACGATGTGACCTCGATCTACCAGCGTTTCATGCCCTTGCAGATCGAGAAAATCGCCGAGCACTCGGCCTTGATCCCCGGTGCCCTCGACACCATCGCCCGCCTGCGTGTGCAAGGCATCAAGATCGGCTCCTGCTCCGGCTACCCCAAACAGGTGATGGACAAGGTGGTCGCCCTGGCCGCCACCAACGGCTACATCGCCGACCACGTGGTCGCCACCGACGAAGTGCCCAACGGCCGCCCGTGGCCCGCCCAGGCACTGGCCAACGTGATCGCGCTGGGCATTGACGATGTGGCAGCGTGCGTGAAGGTCGACGATACCGTACCGGGCATCCTCGAAGGCCGTCGCGCCGGCATGTGGACCGTGGCACTGACCTGCTCCGGCAATGCGCTGGGCCTGACCTACGAGCAATTTCGTGACCTGGACGCCGCCGCCCTGGCCAGCGAGCGCACACGCATCGAGAAGTTGTTCGAGGGTTCGCGACCGCACTACCTGATCGACACCATCAACGACCTGCCTGCGGTGATCACCGATATCAACCAGCGCCTGGCGCGCGGTGAAATGCCGCAAAGCCACTGATAGAGGTCAATACAACGGCATTCGCACCGGGCAAACCCGCTAAAACAGGCTTACAGTAATAGAACTCCGTCGCTAAAGAACGGAGGTTTGCCCTGATGAGTGAGGAAGAAAGCGATGCCGTGGAAAAATTCCCATACGCGCTACAGCACCATGTCGATTGCACTGCACTGGTTGATGGTGGTGCTGCTGGCGGTGGTTTACGCCTGCATTGAGTTTCGCGGGGTCTTTCCCAAAGGCAGTGGCGGGCGGGCTCTGATTGTAGAAATGCACTACATGTTCGGCCTGACCGTGTTTGTGCTGGTATGGCTGCGCCTGTTTGCACGTACCTTGGGCGTTGCACCGAAGATCGTGCCGGCACCGCCGCAATGGCAATCGGCACTGGCGACACTGATGCATCTGGCGCTGTACCTGTTCATGATCGGCATGCCGATTTTCGGCTGGCTGATCGTCAGTGCCCAAGGCCATTCCGTGATGTTCTACGGGATCGAGTTGCCGCCCTTGATTGGCGAAAACAAAGACCTGTCCAAGCAGATCAAGGAATGGCACGAGCTGGGCGGCACCGTCGGTTATTGGCTGATCGGCCTGCATGCCGTGGCCGGCCTGTATCACCATTACTTCATGCGCGATAACACCGTGTTACGCATGATGCCTAAGCGCTAGCTCTGCAGGCTCCGGCGGCCTTGCAGGCCGCCGGTGTGCACGAAGATCACGCGAGTGCCGGGGGCGAAGCGTCCGGCCTCGATCTGTTGCTTCAACGCCAGCAAGGCCTTGCCAGTATAAAGCGGCTCTAATGGTAGGCCGCATGCCTGTTCCGTGGCCTGGATAAAATTGAGTAATAACGGGTCGACCTTGGCGAAGCCACCGCGGCTCGCGTCCAGCAGTTCATAGCCGTGCTGCACAATCGCCTGCACGTTCTGCGCAACCCCGTGATCATCCGGCACCGCCAAGGCGCCGAATACCGGATGCACACCCGCCTCTGCCAGCGCCAGCCCGGCCAGTGTGGTGCCGGTGCCCGCCGCCAACCACCACGCGTGGTAATCAGCCCAACCAAGCGCGTTCAGTTGCGCGCGCGCCTGCTCAAGCAACACCCCGCACCCCCTTGCACCGGCGGTTCCGCCGCCGCCCTCGGGCACGGGATAGAGGTGCGGATACTGTTCGCGCCATGGCCGCCAGAAACCGGCGTCGTGACGCGCGCGATAACCGCCATACCCCAGCCAATGCAGCTGCATGCCGAAGGCTTTCAGATCAAGGATGGTGGGCGTGTCTTGAGGATGGCCGCGCAACAGGCCGACGGTGGGGAAATCAAACCGCTTGCCGGCCGCCGCCAGCGCGTGCAGATGGTTGGAGTGCGCGCCGCCGAGGCTGATGATCCCATCGGCCCCGGCCTGTTGCGCGTCGGCCAGGTGCTGGGTGAGCTTGAACCACTTGTTGCCGCTGATCAGTGGGTCGATGCGGTCCAGCCGTAGCACGGCCAACTCGACCCCGTTCAGCCAATCCAGCGGCAAGGGTTCAAGTGGAGCACGGGGAAGCCAGTCGAAAGGACCCATCGGAAAGCATCTGCATAAAAACCGGGGCGGTAGTCTACCACCGCCCCGTTTGGCCGCCTTATAGCTCGGCAGCCAGACGCGAGCCCTGGTTGATGGCGCGCTTGGCATCCAGCTCGGCGGCCACATCGGCGCCGCCGATCAGGTGCACGTTCTGGCCCGCGGCGACCAGGCCATCGTGCAGTTCGCGCAACGGATCCTGCCCGGCGCAGATGACGATAGTGTCCACCGCCAACACCTGAGGTTCACCCTCGGCGCCGATGCGGACATGCAAGCCCTCGTCATCGATCTTCAAGTATTCGACGCTGTTGAGCATCTGCACCCGCTTGTTCTTCAAGCCCGTGCGGTGGATCCAGCCGGTGGTTTTACCCAGGCCATCGCCGACCTTGGAGCGCTTGCGCTGCAGCAGGAACACTTCGCGCGCCGGTGCATGGGGCTGCGGCTGGATGCCTGCCACGCCACCACGGGCTTGCAGTTGGGTGTCGATGCCCCACTCTTTCCAGAACGCCTCGCGGTCCAGGCTGGTGGAGACGCCTTCATGCACCAGAAACTCGCAGACGTCGAAACCGATACCGCCGGCGCCAATCACCGCCACGCGCTTACCCACCGGTTTGCGCGCCAGGATCACGTCGAGGTAGCTCAACACCTTGGCGTTATCGACCCCCGGGATGGCCGGCGTGCGCGGCGCAATACCGGTGGCCAGAATAATTTCGTCATAGCCGCCCGCCGCCAGTTGCGCGACATCCACACGGGTGTTGAGGCACAGCTCGACATGGGTGGTCTGCAACTTGCGCTTGAAGTAGCGCAGGGTTTCAAAAAACTCTTCCTTACCGGGCACCCGCTTGGCGATATTGAACTGGCCGCCGATCTCGCTGGCGGAATCGAACAGCGTCACTTGATGACCGCGCTCAGCCGCCACGGTGGCCGCCGCCAGGCCGGCAGGACCGGCACCGACCACAGCGATCTTCTTGATCTGTTTCACCGGCAGGTAGTTGAGTTCGGTCTCGTAGCACGCGCGCGGGTTGACCAGGCAGGTGGTCAACTTGCCACCAAACGTATGGTCCAGGCAGGCCTGGTTGCAGCCGATACAGGTGTTGATTTCATCCCCACGGCCGGCAGCGGCCTTGTTGACGAACTCCGGGTCGGCCAGGAACGGCCGCGCCATCGACACCATATCGGCATCGCCCTCGGCGAGGATCTGCTCGGCGATTTCCGGGGTGTTGATGCGGTTGGTGGTGATCAGCGGAATCTTCACCGAGCCGCGCAGCTTGGCGGTGACTTTACTGAACGCGCCACGCGGCACTTTAGTGGCAATGGTCGGGATACGCGCTTCGTGCCAGCCGATACCGGTGTTGATCAGCGTCGCGCCGGCCTGTTCGATGGCCTTGGCCAATTGCACGATCTCTTCCCAAGTGCTGCCGCCTTCCACCAGGTCGAGCATCGACAGGCGGAAGATAATGATGAAGTTCGGGCCGACGGCTTCGCGCACGCGACGCACAATGTCCACCGCCAGGCGCATGCGGTTTTCGTAGCTGCCGCCCCAACGGTCGGTGCGATGATTGGTGTGAGCGGCGAGGAACTGGTTAATGAAGTAGCCTTCGGAACCCATGATTTCCACGCCGTCATACTCGGCGACCTGGGCCAGCAGCGAGCAGGTGACAAAATCCTGGATCTGCTTCTCGATGCCTTCCTCGTCCAGCTCCTTGGGTTTGAATGGGTTGATCGGCGCTTGAATCGCGCTGGGTGCGACCTGCTTGGGGCTGTAGGCATAACGGCCGGCGTGGAGGATCTGCATGCAGATCTTGCCGCCAGCCTCGTGCACCGCCTGGGTCACGATCTTGTGCTTTTGTGCTTCTTCGTCGGTGGTCAGTTTGGCTGCACCGGCGTACACGCCACCTTCATCGTTCGGGCCGATACCGCCGGTGACCATCAGGCCGACGCCGCCACGGGCGCGCTCGGCAAAATAGGCGGCCATGCGTTCGAAACCACCGGGTTTTTCTTCCAGGCCAGTGTGCATCGAACCCATCAGGGTGCGGTTGCGCAAGGTGGTAAAACCCAGGTCCAACGGGGCCAGCAGGTGCGGGTAGGCAGCAGCGGTCATGGTACAGCTCCACAACGGATCATCACGGGACGTGACGCGCTCGAACGGCGCGCCATCGGTTTATGTCCCACAGACTAAGAGGCGACGGACGAGCGCTCAATGACTGAAACTGACAAGTTATTGATCCAAATGTACAGCGCCCCTTGGCAAGCCGCTGCCTGGGCCCTACCCTAGTCGGCGAACCCTGCACCCGGTCTGTTGTCTGTTGCCCCATGCGTAAACTTCTAGCGTTCACCGTCACCATGGCCCTGGTTGCCGCCGTCGCCGCGTATCTGGTCTGGACCCAGGAGCGCCCTGTGGCGCATTACCTGTCGGACCTGCGCATCACCCTGGCCATCAACGAAGGCCAACCCGCCGATCGTGGCAACTTACTGGGTATCCAGCCGGAGCTGTTTCCCGCTGATTATCAAAGCCTGGAACGCCTGCACCTGAAGCTCGCGGCTTACCTGCAAAACGCGCGGGACCAAGGCTTGATCAACGACAAGACGATTGTCGTGCTGCCGGAACACATCGGCACCTGGCTGATGCTCAGCGGCGAGAAGAACGAGCTGTACCAGGCGGTTCACCTGAAAGATGCAATGAATTGGCTGTCGGCCAGCAACCCGTTGCAATTCGCCCGCGCGTGGATCAGCGCCACGGGCGATAACCGCATGGACGACGCTTACCTGCGCATGAAAGCACCGGCCATGGCCCGCGACTATCAGGCGCTGTTTGGCGGCCTGGCCAAAGAATTCGGGGTCACGCTGGTGGCCGGCTCTATCGCCCTGCCCAACCCGAGTGTCAGTCAGGGGCAACTGCAGGTCGGGCATGGCGCGTTATATAACGCCAGCCTGGTGTTTGGTGCGGACGGTTTGCCGGTCGGCCAGCCACAGCGCCAGTTCTACCCGATCTACGACGAGCGCGGCTTTATCGAGCCGGGTGATGAGAACATCGTCAGCGTGGTCGACACCCCGGCCGGGCGCCTGGGCATCCTGATAGGCAGCGACAGCTGGTACCCGGACAACTACCGCAAACTCAACGAGCAAGGCGCGCAATTGGTCGCAGTGCCCGCCTTTGTGACCGGCCGCGACACCTGGGACCGTCCATGGCGCGGTTTCAAAAGCGTTTCCACGCCGCAGGAAATCAGCCTCAAACCCGAAGAACTCAGCGAAGGCGAAGCCTGGCGCCGCCTCACCCTGATCAGCCAACAGCCGATCAGCCAGGCAAACGCCGGGATGAGCGTATTCCTGCGCGGGCAATTCTGGGACCTGGGCACCGCCGGGCACAGCTTCCTCAGCAGCAACGGGCACGTCGTCACAGGCAATGACGCCCGTGGCGCGCGCCTGCTGAATATCTGGTTGTAGCGCGGTGAAGCCGGTGCGCCTGGGCGATCTTTCGGTGGGCTTCGTGCACACCCTAGCGGACGCCATTCAAAGCCACTGCCTGGACCCGCAACCACTGCTGCTGCAATACGGCCTGGACCCGGCGCGCCTCGCCGAAGCCGGTGCGCGCCTGTCGATTCCGCGCTACATGCGCCTGGGCCATGCCGCCATCCAACTGACCGGCGACCCCGGCCTGGGGCTGCGCATGGGCCAACTGAGTCGTCTGAGCCAGGCCGGGCTGGCCGGAGTGACTGCCGCACAGGCACCGAATGTGCGAGAAGCGGCGCGAACATTGACGCGTTTTGAAGCGCTGTACGGCTCCAACTACCGCGGCCAATCAAGCTTTCACGAAGACCCCGAGGGCGCCTGGCTGCGTTTCTATTCCATCAGCCCTTACAACGCCTACAACCGCTTTGTGGTGGATTCGATCATCGCCGGCTGGCTGCAGCAATTGTCGAGCGTGGCACAGCAACCGGTGCAGGCACAGCGCATCGAGATCGAGTTTGAAGCCCCGGCGTACAGCGAACAGTACGGTGTACTCGGTGACAGCCCGATCCACTTCGGCGCCGAGGCCAATCAATTGCGCCTCAACCAGCAGACCCTGGCCCTGCGTAACCCGCAGCACTGCCCCAGTACCTGGCACCTGTTGTTGACGTTATGTGAACACGAGTTGGAGCAGTTGACCCGCACGCGCAGCCTGCGCGAGCGCATCACCCGGTTGCTCGGGCCGATGCTCAATGGCGGCCGGGAGCCCGACCTGGAAGAAGTGGCGGCACGCCTGAAGCTGCCTACCTGGACGCTGCGCCGCAAACTGGCCGAAGAAGGCACTCAGTTTCGCGCGATTCTCAACGACACCCGCCGCGACTTGGCCATGACCTACATTCGCGATACGGAGCTGGCGTTCGGCGAGATCGCCTACTTGCTCGGTTTTGCCTCAGCCCAGGCCTTTCAACGGGCGTTCCGGCGGTGGAACAACCAGACCCCAGGGGAATTTCGCCGCAGTCAGCGGCATTCCGCCTGAAGTCGGTCTTACAGCTCGGTTGCGTCATCGACCGGATCCAGCGGATCCAATTCAAACGCGTGGTACTCAAGCAGTTCTTCTTGGTATTCGTCCATGGTGGACTCCTTGTTGGTTTAAAGCGGCTGCCAATAAATGACCTGCACAGCCAGCCTAAAGTGCCGTGATGACGAAAAAATGTCGACGCCGTGACGTTCCTGCACTTCAAGATAAAACGTAGCAGCGCTGAGCGGATTTAGCACTCAGGGCTGTGAGACGAACGCGCGCGCCTCATCGCACTGGCGGTGTTGAGCCGCTGGCGTGTGGGTAATCTCGGTCGCAAAGGTGCCCGTGGCAGCTTGAGCCGCTACGGGGGGAAGGTCGAAAAACCCCACCCCGTAGCGCTCAACGTTACTGCGAAGGGGTTGGCAGGGGCGGAATCGCCTCTGTGGGCGCCGGCAGGTTTGGATTGGTCGGCGCAGGGGCAGGCTCAGCGGCAGGCGTTGCGGCAGGCTCTGCTTTGGGCGCAATCGGTGCCGCCTCCGGTGGCGTGGCAACCGGCTCCGAAGCGGCAGGCGTTGCCGGTGTTTCCGTTGGCGCCTCAACCTTTTCAGCAACCGGCGCCGCTTTCGGCTCCGGCACGCCCAGCTCCGCCTTTGGCGTCTCTGGAATATGCGCAGCCTTCTTCACTTCTTGCGGCAGGAATACATCCACGAGCGAGAAGTAACGCTCATAGAACTTCGGCGCCGAAACCGTCTCGCTCGCCACCTTCACCATCGAGTCATCGGTGGACCCAATCGGCATCGACACCGAGCCCAACACACCCACACCGAGGCTAGCGGAGTTGTTGACCTTTTTCAGCGCGTAGCGATCCTGCAAGGCGTTGGCAAACATCGCCGAGTGGTTATTGCCTTTGCCATCATCGGCGCAGACCACGTTGAAACTGATCTGCAGGTGGGTTTCGCCGGTCTGCTGGAAACTCTTGTTACCCACGACCAGCTTTGGATCGCTGCTGGTGATGATGTAGCCCTGGCTCAACAGCGCGCGCCGCGCAGCCTCGCAGGCTGCCGCGTCGCTGACCGGGTAATCACGGGAGAACGTGCCGGAGTCGTCGAAATTCTCATGTTCGTAAATGGCGGTCTTGGGTGACGAGCAGCCCGCGGCGCCCGCCAGCACCAGCGCCAGCCCGAGGCTACGCAAGTGAAATGATGTCGACATCGAAAATCCTGAGGAAAACAGTCAGGGCGGTATTGTGCAACAGAACGGGGTCCCGGCGCGCGCATTCCTGTCGGTAAAACGTCACAGCCTTACAGGACGGGGCCTGCAGGAAAAAGCCCGGCACACATATGGTCGATAAACACGCGCAATTTGGCCGAAGCGTGGCGACTTGATGGCCATAACATCCAGAAGCTGCCGCGATGTTCCAGGTAGTCGTCCAGCACCCGCTGCAAGCGCCCCTGCTGCACCGCCTCGTTGACCATGAAGTCCGGCAGGCAAGCGACGCCGAGGCCTTCGAGCACCACATGGTTGAGGGACTCGATGGTGGTAGTGATCAGCGGTGCGCGCAAAACAGGCTCCACCGCGCCTGGCACCGCTCGCAAGGGCCAGGGCTCAAGCTTGCCGGTAGCGCAGAACTTGTGACGCAGACAAGCGTGGCCGGCCAGGTCCGGTGGTTGTTGCGGGGTACCGTATTGCGCGAAATACGCCGGGGTGCCGACCAGTACCAAGCGGTAATGCCCAAGATGCCGCGCCATCAAACGCGAATCCTCCGGCTTGCCGGTGCGAATCACCGCATCGAACCCTTCCTCAATCACGTCCACCATGCGGTCGGAAAAATCCACCTCCAGCTCAATGTCCGGATAGCTGCGCATGAAGTCACTGAGCACCGGCAGCAACAGGCCGCGCACTTGTGGCAGGCTGATACGCAGCTTGCCCCGGGGCGTGGCGCTGGCCGCCGTCAATTCCTGCTCCGCCGCCTCGACCTCGGCCAGAATCCGTCGCGAACGCTCAAGGAACAATGCCCCTTCGCTGGTCAAGGTGATGCTGCGCGTGCTGCGATGAAACAAGCGCACGCCCAAGCGTTCTTCGGTGCGGGCAATGCTTTTGCCCACGGCAGAAGAAGACACCCCCAACACGCGGCCAGCGGCCGTAAAGCTACGCATCTCCGCAACCTGCACGAACACCGAAAGGCTGCCCAGACTGTCCATCGCCCTACCCCAGTAGATTACGGACATCAGCGTCCGATAAGTTCGGAACCTTAGCCTGTTTTTCCGCCCTTAACAGCCCTCTACCCTGATGCCTTGCCCTTAATGCATGGATAGAGCGCGATGAACCACAGCCCCTCACTTACCGATGCAGCACCTGCCACCCAACGCGACACGCTCCCCCTCGGCGGCCTACTGGCGTTGGCCTCGGCCGGCTTCATTACCATCCTCACCGAAGCCATGCCGGCCGGGCTGTTGCCGCAGATGAGCGAGGGGTTGAGTGTTTCGCCTGCACTGGTCGGCCAGTTGGTCACCCTGTACGCCCTAGGATCACTGCTCGCCGCTATCCCGCTTACACTGCTGACTCGCAGCTGGCGTCGGCGCCCGCTGTTACTGCTGGCCATCGGCGGCTTTGCCTTGGTCAACAGCGTCACCGCGCTTTCCAGCCACTACGGATTGACCCTCGCCGCGCGCTTCTGTGCCGGCGTATTTGCCGGGCTGCTGTGGGCGCTGCTGGCAGGGTATGCCAGCCGCATGGTGGCGCCACACCTGCAAGGTCGGGCGATTGCCGTGGCCATGCTGGGAGCTCCGCTGGCCTTGTCCCTCGGTGTACCGGCGGGCACACTCCTGGGAACGGCCATCGGCTGGCGCCTGAGCTTTGCGATCATGTCGGGCCTGACGCTAGTGCTGCTGGTATGGGCGCGCTGGCAGCTCCCGGACTTCGCCGGCGAACCGGCCGAAAAGCGCCTGGCTCTGCGCCAAGTACTGGCGTTGCCAGGCATACGCCCCGTGCTGTGGGTGACCTTTACCTACGTGCTGGCGCACAACATTCTCTACACCTATATCGCCCCGCTGCTGGTGCCTGCCGGGATGACTGCCGACATCGACCGGGTATTGCTGGTATTCGGCCTGGCAGCGCTGCTGAGTATTTGGTTAGCCGGCGTGCTGATCGATCGGTGGTTGGCCGCACTGCTGGTGGTCAGCTGTGGGCTGTTTGGCTTGATCGCCGGGATGCTGGCGTTCTGGATCAGTTCGCCCGCGGTTATCTATAGCGCGGTGGCTTTATGGGGCCTGGCGTTTGGCGGTTTGCCGGCGTTGCTGCAAACGGCATTGGCCAAGGCGGCGGGAGCGTCGGCGGATGCCGCGCAGTCGATGCTGGTCACCGTGTGGAACCTGGGTATAGCGGGCGGCGGGTTGGCGGGCGGGTTGCTCTTGCAAAGCTGGGGCGTCACAGCCTTTGCATGGGCGGTCGTGCTACTGATGTCGCTGGCCTTGATCGGCACACGACAGCGCCCATAAAAAAGCCCCCGGTCCTTTCAGACCGAGGGCTTTTGAGTCAAAGCACCATCAGAACTTCTTGATGTCAGCCTTGGTTTCCAACTGCTTGCGGTACGCAGCAAAGTCTTGCTGGCCAATACGGGAAGCGAGGAAGCGGCGGTATTGCGCCTTTTCTTCGTCCGTAGGCGCCGCCGCTTCGTTGACACCATTCAAGCGTACGATCACCAGGCTACCGTCAGCCAGGGTAACCGTGGTGAAGGTCGGCTTGTCCTTGCTCGCAGGCTTGGGCATGCGGAACAGGGCTTGCAACACAGCAGGGTCAATCGCTTCCTGGCTACGGGTAGCCGCTTCAGTGACTTTCCATGCCTGACCATCAATCGCCTGGTTCAGTGGGGTCTTGCCATCACGCAGGCTGGCGATCAACTCGTCGGCATGGGCTTTGGCCGCTGCACTGGCGCGCTCTTTGGTCATCTGTGTGCGGATCGCCGCAGAGACGCTTTCCAGAGGCAGTTGTGCAGGTTTCAAGTGCTCTTTGGCACGCAGCACGATGATGGTTTCCGGGTCCAGCTCGATGGCGCCGCTGTTGGCACCCTCATCCAACACTTCCGGGCTGAACGCAGCAGTCACCACGGCACGGTTGGCCGCAACACCTTCACCACCTTCACGGCCAAACGGCGCGGAGGTGTGCACGGTCAGCTTCAGATCCGACGCCGGCTGCGCCAGGTCGGACGCTTCGAATGCCGCATCTTCCAATTGCTTGGAAGCGTCGACGAAGCGCTGTTCAACCTGTTGCGTCTTGAGCTCGCGAGTCAGCTTGTCTTTCAGGCTGGCGAACGATGGCACTTGCGGTGCTTCGACGCCCAGCAGCTTGATCAAGTGCCAACCGAATGTGCTGCGCACGGGTGCCGACACCTGGTCCTTGTTCAAGGCATACAGGGCCGTTTCGAAGTCAGGATCGTAGACGCCAGGGCCGGCAAAACCGAGGTCGCCGCCATTGCTGGCCGAACCTGGATCCTGGGAGAACTCCTTGGCCAGGGCTTCGAACTTCTCACCCTTGGCCAGGCGTGCCTGGATTTCTTCGATCTTCGCCTTGGCTTGAGCGTCGGTGGTCTTGTCGTTGACTTCAATCAGAATGTGCGCGGCACGACGCTGTTCAGCGAGGTTGGCGATTTCTTTCTGATAGGCAGCCTGCAGCTCTTCATCCTTCACGGTGACCTGGTCGAAGAAGGAAGACTTCTTCAATTCCAGATAGTCGATGACCACCCGGTCCGGGGTCATGAATTCTTTGGCGTGCTGGTCGTAGTGAGCCTTGACCTCGTCGTCGGTGAGTTTCACCGCCGCAGGGTCGGCCTTGACGTTCACGGTCGCGAAATCACGGGTCTGCTTTTCCAGACGGGCGAATGCAAGCACTTCAGCATCGGTGACGAAACCGCTGCCGGCAATACCTGCGCGAACCTGGCCGATCAGCATTTCCTGGCTCAACATCTGACGGAATTGCATGCGGCTGTAGCCCAGCTGACGGATCACCTGGTCAAAACGCTCAGCGCTGAACTTGCCGTCCACCTGGAATTCCGGCGTCTGCAGGATCACCTGATCCAGAGCAGCTTCAGAGAAGCCGAACTTGGAATCAGCCGCGCCTTGCAGCAACAGCTTGCGATCAATCAGCCCTTTGAGGGCCGCTTCGCGCAGCAGTTTTTCGTCCAGCAGAGACGCATCAAAATCCTTGCCCAGCTGTTGCATCAGCTGGCGACGTTGCATGTCGACGGCCTGGCTCAGTTCGGTTTGGGTGATCTCTTCACCGTTGACCTTGGCCACGTCCTGCTTGTTGTTGGTCGAAGCCTGGAAAATGGCCTCGATACCGGTGAACGCCATCAATGCGACGATGATCCCGATAATGGTTTTGGCAATCCAGCCTTGTGAATTGTCCCTGATATTCTGCAGCATGCGTCCCCCAGAAACGGTTGATCTTCAAAAATTAGGCAACCGTGGAGCGTGGGTAGAGTCCGGATAGAAGAAAGGCGCATCCGAGGATGCGCCTTCTCGTAACTGGCGGAGCGGACGGGGGTTTGAACCCACACCCCCGGCGTGGCGACCCGATGGATACTTGGGTCAGCTGCCGCTCCGCTGCCAGGCCAGACCTGCGTCTGACCCGGGTAGGTAAGGCTTGAGCGAAACTTAGTTAACAGCTTCTTTCAGGGCTTTACCGGCTTTGAAACCTGGTTTCTTGGCGGCAGCGATTTGCAGTGCTTTGCCAGTCTGTGGGTTACGGCCAGTGCGAGCTGGGCGATCAGTCACAGAGAAAGTACCGAAGCCTACCAGTACCACGGAGTCGCCGGCCTTCAGAGCGCCAGTGACGGATTCGATTACTGCGTCCAGCGCACGGCCAGCAGCAGCTTTCGGGATATCAGCGGATGCGGCGATAGCATCAATCAGTTCCGACTTGTTCACTCTAAGTCCCCTTATATATCTATTGAGTATGGTTCTAAGTTTTTTGGTGAAAGCAAAAACCAGTGCTGAATGGCCTACAGACACTTAAGAGCCGCTTTATAACAAGGGCTCTAAAAAGCTGTCAAGGAAGCCCCCAGGCTTAACGGCATTAATGCGTACTAATTCTTTCCTTGGAATCAGACTCGCGTTTTTCATCCTTCGCGACAATCTCCGGAGCCACATCTGGCAAGGGCTCCGGCGCGTATTGCAGCGCAATTTGCAGGACCTCGTCAATCCATTTAACCGGTTTAATCTGAAGATCCTGCTTGATGTTGTCAGGAATTTCCTTCAAGTCGCGAACATTCTCTTCAGGAATGATCACAGTCTTGATACCGCCCCGGTGTGCAGCGAGCAATTTCTCTTTCAGACCACCGATGGCCAATACCTGACCACGCAGGGTAATTTCGCCGGTCATGGCAACATCGGCGCGTACAGGTATGCCGGTCAATGCCGACACCAATGCCGTACACATCCCTACACCGGCGCTAGGGCCGTCCTTCGGGGTCGCCCCTTCCGGCATGTGGATGTGAGTGTCGTGCTTCTCGTGGAAGTCCAGGGGGATCCCCAGGCTCTTCGCGCGGCTGCGCACCACGGTCTGTGCAGCCGTGATGGATTCGACCATCACATCACCCAGCGAACCGGTCTTGATCAATTGGCCTTTGCCCGGGATTACCGCAGCTTCGATGGTCAGCAATTCGCCGCCCACCTGGGTCCACGCCAAGCCTGTCACCTGGCCGACCTGGTCCTGCTGCTCAGCCAGGCCGTAACGGAATTTTTTCACGCCCAGGAAGTGTTCCAGAGAGTCGGCGTCTACCTTCACAGAGAAGCGTTTTTCCAGCGCATGCTCTTTGACCGCCTTGCGGCAGATCTTCGCAATTTGACGCTCAAGGCCCCGTACACCGGCCTCGCGGGTGTAGTAACGAACGATGTCGCGGATCGCCTCGACCGCAAATTCGATCTCGCCTTTTTTCAGGCCGTTGGCCGAAATCTGCTTGGGCGCGAGGTATTTGACGGCGATATTGATCTTCTCGTCTTCGGTGTAACCCGGCAGACGAATCACTTCCATCCGGTCCAGCAACGCCGGCGGAATATTCATGGAGTTGGAGGTGCACAGGAACATTACGTCGGACAGGTCGTAGTCGACTTCCAGGTAATGGTCGTTGAAATTGTGGTTCTGCTCCGGGTCGAGCACTTCGAGCAACGCCGACGCCGGATCGCCACGCATATCGCTGCCCATTTTGTCGATTTCATCGAGCAGGAACAGCGGGTTGCGCACGCCAACTTTTGTCATCTTTTGAATCAATCTTCCTGGCATCGAACCGATGTAAGTACGGCGATGACCACGAATTTCCGCCTCGTCACGCACACCACCGAGGGCCATGCGCACGAACTTGCGGTTGGTGGCGCTGGCAATCGACTCCGCCAAGGAGGTTTTACCCACACCCGGAGGACCGACCAGGCACAACACCGGGCCACGAATTTTCTTCACGCGCTTTTGCACGGCGAGGTATTCGAGGATGCGCTCTTTGACTTCTTCGAGGCCGTAGTGGTCGGCGTCGAGGATATCCTCGGCACGCGCCAGGTCCAGGCGCACTTTGGTCTGGGCCTTCCACGGCACTTGCACCAGCCAGTCGATATAGGAACGAACCACAGTGGCTTCGGCCGACATCGGCGACATTTGCTTGAGCTTGTTCAACTCAGCGGTGGCTTTGGTCAGGGCGTCTTTCGGCAGGCCGGCGGCATCGATGCGCTTCTTCAGCTCTTCGATTTCGTTGTGGCCTTCCTCGCTGTCGCCGAGTTCTTTCTGAATGGCCTTCATCTGCTCATTCAGGTAGTACTCGCGCTGGCTGCGCTCCATTTGTTTCTTCACGCGACCGCGGATGCGTTTTTCAACCTGCAGCAGGTCGATTTCGCCATCCAGCAGCGCCAGCACGTGCTCAACACGAGCCGACAGGTCGATGATTTCGAGGATGTCCTGCTTCTGTTCGATCTTGAGCGCCATGTGCGCGGCCATGGTATCGACCAGGCGGCTTGGCTCATCAATGCTGTTGAGGGAAGACAGGACTTCAGCCGGGACTTTTTTGCCCAACTGCACATACTGCTCGAACTGCGAGAGCAGGCTGCGCACAAACACTTCGGATTCGCGCTCAGGGGCTTCGACTTCGTCGATCAGCGCCACTTCGGCGCGCAGGTGGCCGTCCACCTCCATGAAGCGCTCGACCGCACCACGCTGCTCACCTTCCACCAGCACCTTGACGGTGCCATCAGGCAACTTGAGCAATTGCAATACGGTGGCAATGGTACCGACGCGATACAGGGCGTCTTCGCCTGGATCATCATCAGCAGGATTCTTTTGGGCCAACAGCAAAATCTGCTTGTCGCCCGTCATCGCGGCCTCGAGGGCTTCGATAGACTTCTCGCGCCCCACGAACAGCGGGATAACCATGTGCGGATAGACGACGACATCACGCAACGGCAGGAGAGGCAATTCGATGGTTGTCTTCATGATTTCGCCTCTATGACAGTTGAAAAATTAGCTTGAAACCAAGATGGGGGCTGCATGCAAAAAAAACAAGCTCAATGCTGGCAGTTAAACGCATGAATAAACGCGAATTAAAAAACAACGCTGCAAAATCGCCCGAAAATAAATAAGGGGCCCCGAAAGGCCCCTTGCTTGTACTGCGACAGCTAAACGCTTACGCGTCGGGTGCAGCCTTGGCAGCCGGCTCACTGTTTTCGTAGATATACAGTGGCTTGGACTTGCCTTCGATAACGCTTTCGTCGATCACCACTTTACTCACCTCAGACTGCGAGGGGATTTCGTACATGGTGTCGAGCAACACGCCTTCGAGGATCGAGCGCAAACCACGTGCACCGGTCTTGCGCTCCAGTGCCCGCTTGGCCACTGATTTGAGTGCATCGGTACGGAACTCGAGGTCTACACCTTCCATTTCGAACAACTTGGCATATTGCTTGGTCAGGGCGTTTTTCGGCTCGGTGAGGATCTGAATCAAAGCAGCCTCATCCAGCTCGTCCAGCGTGGCCAGGACAGGCAAGCGGCCAACGAATTCCGGGATCAGACCGAACTTGACCAGATCGTCAGGCTCGACTTCACGCAGGGACTCGCCCACTTTCTTGCCTTCTTCCTTGCTGCGCACTTCCGCACCAAAACCGATACCGCCACGTGTGGAACGCTGCTGAATAACCTTCTCCAGACCGGAGAAAGCACCGCCACAAATGAACAGGATGTTACGCGTATCAACCTGAAGGAATTCCTGCTGCGGGTGCTTGCGGCCGCCTTGAGGCGGTACGGAAGCTACCGTGCCTTCAATCAGTTTCAACAGCGCTTGCTGCACGCCTTCACCGGAAACGTCACGGGTGATCGACGGGTTGTCGGACTTGCGCGAAATCTTGTCGATTTCGTCGATATAGACAATACCCATCTGGGCCTTCTCTACGTCGTAGTCGCACTTCTGCAGCAATTTCTGAATGATGTTCTCGACATCTTCACCCACGTAGCCAGCCTCGGTGAGGGTGGTGGCGTCGGCGATGGTGAACGGAACGTTCAGCAGGCGCGCGAGGGTTTCCGCCAGCAAGGTTTTACCCGAGCCAGTAGGACCGATCAGCAAGATGTTGCTCTTGCCGAGTTCGACCTCGTCGCCTTTTTTGTCACGCTGATTCAAGCGCTTGTAGTGGTTGTACACCGCTACGGCCAGAACCTTCTTTGCACGCTCTTGACCAATCACATATTGGTCAAGGATGCCGCTGATTTCTTTAGGCGAAGGCAATTTATGCGCGCTGCTTTCGGCCTGGGCTTCCTGCACCTCCTCGCGGATGATGTCATTGCACAGGTCGACGCACTCGTCGCAGATAAACACCGAGGGGCCGGCAATCAATTTGCGTACTTCATGCTGGCTTTTGCCGCAGAAGGAGCAATAGAGCAGCTTGCCGTTGTCCTCACCGTTGCGGGTGTCAGTCATTCGTTCGATCCAAATCCGATAGGCTTGCAACACAAGATGAAGGCTTATGCGGGCTTTTTCAAGCCCGCCGGTAGTCGGACACGCCGACCAGCCCTATTTTGAGCTGCTTATATTAAGCGGGGCGCTTTTCGATCACCGCGTCGATCAACCCATACGCACGCGCAGCTTCCGCGCTCATAAAGTTGTCGCGATTGGTGTCACGCTCGATTTCTTCCAGGGTGTGCCCGCTGTGCTTGGCCATCAATGTATTGAGGCGCTCACGAATAAACAGGATTTCCTTGGCGTGAATTTCGATATCCGACGCCTGGCCCTGGAAGCCGCCCAGTGGCTGGTGAATCATCACGCGCGAGTTAGGCAGGCAGAAACGCTTGCCCTCGGCACCTGCGGTCAGCAGGAAAGCGCCCATGCTGCAGGCCTGGCCGATGCAAGTGGTCGACACGTTTGGCTTGATGAACTGCATGGTGTCGTAGATCGACATACCCGCCGTCACCGAGCCACCCGGGGAGTTAATGTAAAGATGGATGTCCTTGTCCGGGTTTTCCGCTTCAAGGAACAGCAGTTGCGCACAGATCAGGTTAGCCATGTAGTCCTCTACAGGGCCGACCAGAAAAATCACTCGTTCCTTGAGCAGGCGCGAGTAGATGTCATAGGCGCGTTCGCCACGAGCAGATTGCTCGACAACCATCGGGACCAGGCCGCCAGCGGCCTGGATATCAGAGTTCTGCTGAATATAGGAATTACGGAACATGCTCTGCAGTTACTCCCAAATAGTCATGTCTTGAAAACGCATAAGCCAGCGCGAGGCTGGCTTATGGTTGTATTTCGAACGAGTTGGACAATCAGTCGGCTTGTGCTGCTTCCGCCGGTTTGACTGCTTCTTCGTAAGAGACCGCTTTATCGGTCACCTTAGCCTTCTGCAGAACAGTATCCACAACTTGTTCTTCCAGCACAACCGAACGTACTTCGTTCAGCTGCTGGTCGTTCTTGTAGTACCAAGCTACAACCTGCTCAGGCTCCTGGTAGGCCGAGGCCATTTCCTGGATCATTTCGCGAACACGATCTTCGTCAGGCTTGAGGTCGAATTGCTTGACCACTTCTGCGACGACCAGACCCAGCACAACGCGGCGCTTGGCTTGCTCTTCGAACAGCTCGGCCGGCAGTTGGTCAGGCTTGATGTTGCCACCAAACTGCTGAACCGCTTGAACGCGCAGGCGATCCACTTCGTTGGACAGCAGAGCCTTAGGCACTTCGATCGGGTTGGCAGCCAGCAGGCCGTCCATTACCTGGTTCTTGACCTTGGACTTGATGGCCTGACGCAGCTCGCGCTCCATGTTCTTGCGAACTTCGGTGCGGAAGCCGTCGATACCGGTTTCCTTGATACCGAACTGAGCGAAGAACTCTTCGTTCAGCTCTGGCAGCTTAGGCTCGGATACGCTGTTGACCGTCACGGTGAACTCGGCGGCTTTGCCGGCCAGGTCCAGGTTCTGGTAGTCAGCTGGGAAGGTCAGGTTCAGAACGCGCTCTTCGCCGGCTTTTGCGCCAACCAGGCCGTCTTCGAAACCAGGGATCATGCGGTTGGAACCCAGCACCAACTGAGTGCCCTTGGCGGAGCCGCCAGCGAATGCTTCGCCGTCAACCTTGCCAACGAAATCGATGTTCAGTTGATCTTCGTTCTGGGCAGCGCGATCGGCCACTTCAAAACGAGTGTTCTGCTTGCGCAGGATTTCCAGCATGTTGTCCAGGTCGGCATCAGCCACGTCGGCGCTCAGGCGCTCAACAGCGATGTCTTCGAAACCGGCAACGGTGAACTCCGGGAACACTTCGAATACGGCAACGTATTCCAGGTCTTTACCTGCTTCCAGGGACTTAGGCTCGATCGAAGGCGAGCCAGCCGGGTTCAGCTTGTGCTCAACAACAGCTTCGTAAAAAGAAGCCTGGATCACGTCACCCACAGCTTCCTGACGCGCATCGGCGCCAAAACGACGCTTGATTTCGCTCATTGGCACTTTGCCTGGACGGAAACCAGCGATTTTGGCCTTTTGGGCAGTCTGCTGCAGACGCTTGTTGACCGCAGTCTCAATACGCTCTGCCGGCACGGTGATGCTCAGGCGGCGCTCGATAGCAGTAGTATTTTCAACAGAAACTTGCATGGATATTCCTCGTTGCACAGACGTTAGCCGGCCGTTTCCGACCCCAGAATCAAGGGCATGCATTCTAGTGGGTCAAACTCAAGAAGTCACCCTACTGAAAACGGGTAGAAAAACAGCAGGCCATTTATAGGTTCAAGTGCACGCATGCACCTCATTCCGTTAGCAAATACAGCTCAACACGCCAGGGCTCTGCATCAACCCTTCTATATATAGAAGCGCCGAAACGCACTCCCCTGGCGACCGACCTTGCAAACAAGACCGGAGGGCACGGCGGCGGCATCGAGAAACACAAATACGACGAAACGCCCCGCCCTGAAACTCAAAACACTTAAACAAAAACGGCACAGCCCTTTTTCAGGTACTGCGCCGTTATCGCTATTAAATAGCTGTACCGACCCTGATATAGCCCTGGATCAGTTCTACACGCTCAAAACCGGCAACGATTCTAACGCCAAGGCATTGAGAATGCTTGCTTTTTCTTGGCGTCAAGCTGACTTGCACGGCCAACGGGAAATTTCTGACGCAAAAAAAAGCGCCAGATCACTGATCTGGCGCTTTTTCTGAATATGGGGTGGACGAAGGGGATCGAACCCTCGACAACGGGAGTCACAATCCCGTGCTCTACCAACTGAGCTACGCCCACCATATTGCATTAACAAAGAACTCACACATCTTCTTTGTCGAGCCTTACCGTGCCTGACGGCCCGGCAACGCTTTAATTGGTGCGGATGAAGAGACTCGAACTCTTACGCCTCGCGGCGCTGGAACCTAAATCCAGTGTGTCTACCAATTCCACCACATCCGCGCTTGAAGCTCTTAAAGCAAAGGCGCCAGATGATTAATCTGGCGCCTTTCTAAATATGGGGTGGACGAAGGGGATCGAACCCTCGACAACGGGAGTCACAATCCCGTGCTCTACCAACTGAGCTACGCCCACCATATAGCGCTACTTGTGCCAAAGCTGCCTAATGGCGCACCCGGCAGGACTCGAACCTGCGACCATCCGCTTAGAAGGCGGATGCTCTATCCAGCTGAGCTACGGGCGCCTTATTAATCTGTACTCTTGGAGGATTACAAACTAAGTGCTTCCAGCCTTACAGAACAGCAATTCTGCTCGACCTTCTTAAGCAGTGCTAGGCTGTGCCCGACAAGTGCGACGAATAGTATAGAGGGCCTTGAAACCCGTCAAATCTTTTTTGAAAAAAATTCATTTTATTTAAGGGGTTAGGCCAATTTGCAGACCAAGCGCCTTTGCCCTCACGTCCTGGCGTGCGAGAATACGCGCACTTTTCTTCCCCCTCTCGATGGTTAATCACGCGTAATGACTGCACAACTTATCGACGGCAAATCAATCGCCGCCAGCCTGCGCCAGCAGATCGCCAAACGCGTCACCGAGCGTAGCCAGCAAGGCCTGCGCACGCCTGGCCTCGCGGTGATCCTGGTCGGCAGCGATCCTGCCTCTCAGGTTTATGTCTCGCACAAGCGTAAAGACTGTGAAGAAGTCGGCTTTATTTCCAAAGCCTACGACTTGCCGGAGGACACCACCCAGCAGGCCCTTACCGACCTGATCGACAGCCTCAATGAAAACCCGAGCATCGACGGCATCCTGCTTCAACTGCCGCTGCCCGAGCATCTGGACGCTTCCCAATTGCTGGAACGCATTCGCCCGGACAAGGACGTCGACGGCTTCCACCCTTATAACGTCGGCCGTCTGGCCCAGCGTATCCCGCTGCTGCGCCCCTGCACGCCGAAAGGCATCATGACGCTGCTGGAAAGCACCGGTGTCGATCTGTACGGCCTCGATGCCGTGGTGGTCGGTGCTTCCAACATCGTCGGTCGCCCGATGGCCATGGAACTGCTGCTGGCTGGCTGCACCGTGACCGTCACCCACCGCTTCACCAAGGACCTCGCCGGCCATGTCGGCCGTGCCGATCTGGTGGTGGTTGCCGCCGGCAAGCCGGGCCTGGTCAAGGGTGAGTGGATCAAGGAAGGCGCCATCGTCATCGACGTAGGCATCAACCGCCAGGAAGACGGCAAGCTGGTAGGCGATGTGGTGTACGAAACCGCCCTGCCCCGCGCTGGCTGGATCACACCGGTACCCGGCGGTGTCGGCCCGATGACCCGTGCATGCCTGTTGGAAAATACGCTGTATGCGGCAGAAACGCTGCACAGCTAATAACCCGTCGTACTGAAAAAGCCCTGCCTTATAGCAGGGCTTTTTAATGCGCGGATAAAACCCGTTTTTTGTTAGTTTTTAAGCACTTTCGTCTGGTTCTCGAAGAACATTCGACAGTTTCTGATCCATACTCCTAAAATGTAACGGCATTTGTCATAAAACCCGTTTCCAAACGGTATTTCCTTACTTTTTAGCGAGTTCATCCGCGTGAAAATTCGTCTCTCTATTGTCAGCCTATTTTTCGCATTTACAGGCACCTTCGCGCACGCAGCCGAAACCACTCTGGCTCCGCGTGATACCTCCAAACTGCAAATCGCTTCCGGCAGCGCCATGCTGGTCGACCTGCAAACCAACAAAGTCATCTATTCCAGCAACCCCGATGTGGTGGTGCCGATCGCTTCCGTGAGCAAGCTGATGACCGGCCTGATCGTGCTGGAAGCCAAGCAAAACATGGATGAATACATCGACATCAACATCAAGGACACGCCGGAAATGAAAGGCGTGTTCTCCCGAGTGAAAATCGGTAGCGAAATGCCCCGCAAGGAAATGCTGCTGATCGCCCTGATGTCCTCCGAAAACCGCGCTGCCGCGAGCCTGGCGCACCACTACCCTGGCGGCTACCCGGCCTTCATCGCCGCCATGAACGCCAAAGCCAAGGCGCTGGGCATGACCAGCACACACTACGTCGAGCCTACCGGCCTGTCGATTCACAACGTGTCCACCGCCCGTGACCTGAGCAAGCTGTTGGCCGCCGCACGCAAATACCCGCTGCTCAGCCAACTGAGCACGACCAAAGAAAAGACCGTGTCGTTCCGTAAACCCAACTACACCTTGGGTTTCTCCAACACCGACCACCTGATCAACCGTGCCAAATGGGATATCAAACTGACCAAGACCGGTTTCACCAACCAGGCCGGCCACTGCCTGGTCCTGGTCACCAGCATGGGTAACCGCCCGGTGTCGCTGGTCATTCTTGATGCCTTCGGCAAGTTCACCCACTTCGCCGATGCCACGCGTATCCGCAATTGGGTTGAGACCGGCAAAAGTGGTTCGGTGCCGGACGTCGCGTTGCGCTACAAGGCCGACAAGAACCTGAAGAATCGCCCGAACGCGGCTGAAGTACGTCGCTGAGCAACGCCGTTCGAAGATGGAAGGCTGGCTTGCCGGTATCGCGGGCAAGCCAGCCTCCCGTATTGTTGAACCCTGGGTAGGTTATTTCCTTTCTGCCAGCACCTTGAGTGCCTGCGCCGCTGACTGCTCCTGGCCGGCTTGTGCGGTCGCGTTAGCCGCCTCCCGCCAGCGCTGCGCATCTACATTTGCCGGCAACTGGCTCGGACGCTGGGTCAGGATGCCCCAGTGACCGGCACTCTTCCACGCCGACTCAAAATCGCTGAAGCTCATCAACAAACGTCGTTCCTTGCCCGAGCGCAGCAGCACGGTGCTCTTCTGCTGATTGAACCCCACCACCACGACGTACCGCGCGCCGGACCAGAAGCTTGAGTCGATCCGCGCCATCACCGGATACCCCGCGGCCACCTGTTCCAGTACCGCCGTGAGCCGGCTATCCAGCGGGTACACCATCAGCCCGTATTCACGCGCAAGGACCTGCATGTTGCGCTCAAGATCAGCTTCAGCGCCGGGCAGGTGCAGCGGTTTATCCAGCAAGCCGGGTGTCATCACAATGCCTTGTTGCGACAGCATGCTGGCTAAAGCCGATGGACCACTCAGGTAAGCCTCACTGCGAAAGGCCGGCACCCCGGTGAGTTCGACACGCTCCGGCAAGCCCGCCAGTTTCGAGGGGTGACCGGAACAGGCGGCAAGCCCGAGGGCGCATGCCAGCAGCAAAGAAGTTTTAATGTTCGAACGTAACCGCAATTTTTGACTCGCTTGATCAACGGCCGGTGAGGGCCCTGATCATAGCCCAATCGCGTTTAGGTAACAGAGAGGAGGCGCGGATATAGCAAACAAGTTGGATGGACTCGACCATTGGTCAATAGCACGCAACCGCCAGGTAGCTAGACTGTCCATTGAGAAGACTGTGTGTGCCCCCAGCGGGGCGAAAGGAGGCCAGAATGAGCCTTGCAACGACGATTTTCCTGTTGATCTGCGGTTGGCTGGCGGTCGCCAGCGCCATGTTGTGGGGCGTGATGCGCGTGACCCGCCGGCATCATCACCCCCACGTCAGACCTGCTGCACCGGCCAAGCCCCACAAGGCGGCGGCGCACCACGCTTAGCCTGGCATGCAATTGAAGTCTTGAGTCGCCGCGACTTCCTTGCCGTGACCGTCCTTGAGGACGGCACGTACGGTGGTGCCCAGGCTCGATTCCGCCAACGTGTAGTGTTCCCCCGCCTTGAAGTGCTTGTACTCGACCCGGCCCTGGCAGTCTTGCTGGTTGTCGTCGCCCGCCTCTTCTTCAAATAACGTCACGTCCAGACGGTGGTCGCCCGGGGTCACTTCAAAGTAGCGGCCGTCATCCACGCGCTTGCCGTCGACGCGCTCGGCCATCAGGTCGTTCGGGGCCTCTTCTGTCAATCCTATCCACGCTTCGCTCGGGTCAGCCTTGGGCAGCGGGCCGGCACACGCCGACAACAACAGAACAGCGCCGAGGGCGGGAATCAACAACAGGGGTTTGAGTGCTTTAAATGTCATGGCAGGGCTCCAAAAAAGAACGTTGTCCGGATCTGAAAGGTGTCGAGTCCGATGGGGGACAAGCTTGGAGACCCACCCTTTGTAGAACAAATGAATACATATGAAACGATCTTCAGCGCTTAACTAAATGTTCCTTCACCTGGCTGAAAGGTGCGTGTTAGGTGGGTCGGGCAAGACTGCCGGGGTTTGCAATCCTGCTCCTTCGGAGGTTCACGCATGCTCGGGCTGGTAAAGACCGCACTGCAAAAGCCGTACACGTTCATCGTGTTGGCCATATTCATCTGCATCATCGGGCCGATGGCGGCCCTGCGAACCCCTACGGATGTGTTCCCCGATATCGGCATACCCGTCGTCGCCGTCGTCTGGCAGTACAACGGCCTGTCACCGGACGCCATGGCCGGTCGGGTGATCTACACCTACGAACGTTCACTGAGCACCACCGTTAACGACATCGAACACATCGAATCGCAATCGCTGCCCGGCATGGGCATCGTGAAAATCTTCTTCCAACCCGGCGTGGACATCCGCACCGCCAACGCCCAAGTGACGGCGGTTTCACAAACCGTGCTCAAGCAGATGCCACCGGGCATCACGCCGCCGTTGATCCTTAACTACAGCGCCTCCACGGTGCCGATCCTGCAAATGGCGTTCTCCAGCCCCAGCCTCTCGGAAGCCAAGATCCGCGACCTGGTGCAGAACAATATCCGGCTGCCGTTGAGTGCCCTGCCCGGCCTGGCCATGCCGACGCCAATGGGCGGCAAGCAACGCCAGATCACCCTCGACCTTGACCCGCAGGCGCTGGCCGCCAAAGGTTTGTCGGCGCAGGACGTAGGCAATGCCCTGGCACTGCAAAACCAGATCATCCCGGTGGGCACCGCCAAGCTCGGCCCCAACGAATACACGATCCTGCTCAACAACAGCCCCAAGGCGATTGACGAGCTGAACGACCTGCCGATCAAGACCGTCGACGGCGCCATCATCACCATTGGCCAAGTGGCCCACGTGCGTGACGGCTCGCCGCCGCAGACCAACATCGTGCGCGTCGACGGTCACCGCGCAGTACTCATGCCGGCCTTGAAAAACGGCAGCATCTCGACCCTGTCGATCATCGATGGCATCCGCCAGATGCTGCCGCGTATCAACGAAACCCTGCCGCCGTCGCTGAAGACTTCGCTGTTGGGTGACGCCTCGGTGTTCGTCAAGCAGTCGGTAGGCAGCGTGGCCCAGGAAGGCATCATCGCCGCACTGCTGACCAGTGCGATGATCCTGCTGTTTCTCGGCAGCTGGCGCTCGACACTGATCATCGCCGCGTCGATTCCCCTGGCGGTGCTGTCCGCCATCGCACTGCTGGCCGTCAGCGGGCAAACCCTCAACGTGATGACCCTCGGCGGGCTGGCGTTGGCGGTGGGGATTTTGGTGGACGACGCCACGGTGACCATCGAAAACATCAACTGGCACCTGGAGCAAGGCAAGGCGGTGAAGACCGCGATCCTCGACGGCGCCGCGCAAATTGTCGGTCCGGCGTTCGTCTCGCTGCTGTGCATCTGCATCGTATTTGTGCCGATGTTCCTGCTGCAAGGCATCGCCGGCTACCTGTTCCGGCCGATGGCCCTCGCGGTGATCTTCGCCATGGCCAGCTCGTTCATCCTTTCGCGCACCCTGGTGCCAACGCTGGCGATGTTCCTGCTCAAGCCACATATGCCGGAACAAGGCGCAGGGCATCACCCGGAAGATCAATTCATCAACCACCACGAGGGTGAGCAGCACAACAAACCTCGCAATCGTGTGCTGCAAGCAGTGCTGAATTTCCAGCAAGGGTTCGAGCGGCACTTCTCGACTATCCGCGATACCTACCACGGTCTGTTGACGCTGGCCCTCGGCGCCCGCAAGCGCTTTATCGTCGGCTTCCTGGCCTGCGTGCTGGCGTCGTTCCTGCTGCTGCCGAGCCTGGGCCAGGACTTCTTCCCGGCCACCGACGCCGGCGCCCTCGCCCTTCACGTACGTTTGCCGCTGGGCACGCGGATTGAAGAAAGCGCCGCCGCCTTCGACCGGATTGAAGCGCGGATTCGCGAAGTAATCCCGGCCGAAGAACTCGACACCATCGTCGACAACATCGGCATTCCGCTCAGCGGCATCGACATGGCCTACAGCAGCAGCGGCACCATCGGCCCGCAGGATGGCGATATTCAAGTCAGCCTGAAAAAGCACCACGCACCGACTGCCGATTACGTAAAAAAACTGCGTGAAGCCTTGCCGGAAAGTTTCCCCGGCAGCCACTTCGCCTTCCTGCCCGCGGATATCAGCAGCCAGATCCTCAACTTCGGTGCACCCGCGCCGCTGGATGTAAAAATCTCCGGGCGCAGCGATGCAGAAAACCGTGCCTACGCCGTGGAGCTTGAGCGGCGCCTGCAACACGTGCCGGGCATCGCCGACCTGCGTATCCAGCAGTCCACCGGCTACCCGTCGCTGCAAGTTAACGTCGACCGCATGCGCGCCAATGGCCTGGGCATCACCGAGCGTGACGTGACCAACAGCATGGTCGCCTCCCTCGCCGGCAGCTCGCAAACCGCGCCGACCTTCTGGCTCAACCCGGCCAACGGCGTGTCGTATTCGATCGTCGCCGCCACCCCGCAATACCGCCTCGACAGCCTGCCGTCGCTGGAAGCCTTGCCGGTGACCGGTGCCAATGGCCAATCACAAATCCTCGGCGGCGTGGCGACCATCTCGCGCGTGCAAAGCCCGGCAGTCGTGACCCACTACAACATCGAACCGACCCTGGACCTGTACGCCAACGTGCAAGGTCGCGACCTCGGTGGCGTGGCCCGCGACGTGCAAAAAGTGCTGGACGACACCGCCTCCATGCGCCCCAAAGGTGCGGTGATCAGCCTGCACGGGCAGATCGATGCCCTGCATGAAGCGTTCAGTGGTTTGAGCTTTGGTTTGCTTGGCGCGGTGGTGCTGATCTACCTGCTGATCGTGGTCAACTTCCAATCGTGGGCCGACCCCTTCGTGATCATCACGGCACTGCCGGCGGCGCTGGCAGGGATTGTGTGGATGCTGTTCCTCAGCGGCACCTCGCTGTCGGTGCCGGCACTCACCGGCGCCATCCTGTGCATGGGCGTGGCCACCGCCAACTCGATCCTGGTGGTGAGCTTTTGTCGTGAACGCCTGGCCGAACATGGCGATGCACTGAAGGCCGCCCTGGAAGCCGGTTACACGCGCTTTAGGCCGGTGTGCATGACCGCGCTGGCGATGATCATCGGCATGCTGCCGCTGGCAATTTCCGAGGAGCAGAACGCCCCGCTTGGCCGTGCCGTTATCGGTGGCTTGATCTTCGCCACCGTCGCCACTTTGTTGTTTGTTCCCGTGGTCTTCAGCCTGGTCCACGGTCGTCACCCTACTCGCGCAGTTGCTGGAGAAACTTCACATGTCGTCTGATCACAACCCCTCGCGCAAGCGTCTGATGCTCATGGGTGTCGGCGGCCTGACACTGGCCGCCCTGTTGGTCGCCAACGGCCTGCACGCCCGCACGATGCACGAACAATCGGTCACCGCCTGGACCGAAACCGCCGCCATCCCGCAAGTGATGGTGTTCCAACCGAAACAGAACGTGGCCGGCGACACCTTGCGCCTGCCCGCGCACCTTGAGGCCTGGAGCAAGGCGCCGATTCACGCGCGGGTCAGCGGCTACTTGAAAGACTGGAAAGCCGACATCGGTACCCAGGTCAAAGCCGGGCAAGTCCTCGCCGAAATCGACAGCCCGGACCTTGACCAGCAACTGGCGCAAACCCACGCCCGCCTGGTGCAGGAACAGGCCAACGCGCGCCTGGCCGAAACCACCGCCACGCGCTGGCAAAACCTGTTGGCCAGCCATTCGGTGTCGCGTCAGGAGGCCGATGAAAAAACCTCCAACGCCGCCGCGGCCAAAGCCAACGCCGAGGCGGCGGCGGCCGACTATGCGCGGCTGTCCGCCCTGGAAAGCTACAAGACCATCCGCGCACCGTTCGCCGGCACCATCACCGCGCGCAACACCGACATTGGCCAGTTGATCAAGGCCGACACCGACAGCGATCCCGAGCTGTTCAACATCGCCGACACCCAACAGTTGCGCCTCTACGTGCCGGTGCCGCAGAACTACGCGGCGGTCATCCACCCCGGCCTCGAAGCCGAGTTGACCGTGCCCGAGCACCCCGGCGAGCACTTCAAGGCGCGCCTGATCGGCGACTCCACCGCCATCGACCGCCGCTCCGGCACCTTGCTCGCCCAGTTCGTGGCCGACAACCCCAACGGCGAATTGCTGCCTGGCGATTACGCTGAAGCCACCCTGCCGATTCCAGCGGACACCCATGGCGTGAGCATCCCGGCCAGTGCCCTGATCTTCCGCGCCCAAGGCACCCAGGTCGCCGTGCTGGATGCGCACAACCATGTGCACTTGCAAGACATCCACATCGGCCTCGACCTCGGCGAGCGTCTGGTGATCGACCAAGGCCTGAAGCCCGCCGACCGTGTCGTCGATAACCCGCCGGACGCCCTGCGCGAAGGCGACCCCGTGCAACTCGCCGACGCCGGAGGTGCGCATGCGCCCAAGGCTTAACCCCCTCGCGGCGTTGGTGCTGCTGGCCTTGCAGGGTTGCTCGCTGGCGCCCACGTATACGGTGCCGTCGGTCGACCTGCCGGCCGGCTACCGCGAACAGACCAGTGATGGCCCGTGGCACAGTGCGCAACCGTCCGATCAACTGGCGCCCGAATGGTGGAAGCTCTACAACGATTCGCGCCTCAATGACCTGCAACAACAACTGCTCAAGGCCAACCCGGACCTCGCGGCGGCACTGGCGCACTTCGATGCGTCCCAGGCCTATGCCAGCCAGTTACATGCCGGGTTGTTCCCGCAGATTAGCGCCAGCGCACAGCCGTTACGCCAGCGTCAATCCGATTCGCGGCCGCTGCGAGGTGATACCCAGCCGTCGGTCTACAACAGCAATACGGCGGGCTTTTCGTTGAGCTATGACTTGGACCTGTGGGGCAAAATCCGCAACCAGGTCGCGGCAGGCGATGCCCAGGCGCAAGCCTCCGGGGATGACCTGGCGGTGGCGCGCCTGAGCCTGCAGCATCAATTGGCGACGCTGTATGTGCAGCTTAATGGGCTGGATGCGCAGCGCCGGATTCTGAATAGCTCGCTGGATGATTTCAGCCAGGCATTGCAACTGACGCGCAGTCGTTATGAGGGCCAGATTGCCTCGGAGCTGGACCTGACCCGCGCGCAAAATCAACTGGCCGAAGCCAAGGCGCAACTGGACGAAGTGCGTGGCCAGCGCAACCTGACCGAGCATGCGATTGGCGAACTGGTGGGTGTCGCAGCCAGCGACTTCAGGTTGCCGGCGAGTCAACAATTGATCGCGTTGCCGGGGATTCCCTCTCAACTGCCGAGCCACCTGCTGCAACGTCGTCCGGACATCGCCGCAGCGGAACGCCGGGTGTTCGCAGCCAACGCGAATATCGGCGTGGCGAAAGCGGCGTGGTACCCGGATTTCAGTTTGACCGGGTTGATCGGCGGCCAGACACAAGGGATCGGTAATTTGCTGTCCGCCGGTAATCGCTATTGGGCGCTGGGGCCGCTGGTTAATTTGCCGATCTTTGACGGTGGACGCTTGAGTGCCAACGAGCGACAGGCCAAGGCCGAGTTTGAAGAGGCTGCGGCGCAGTACCGCAGTCATGTACTGAAAGCCGTGCGTGAGGTGGAAGACAACCTCGCGCAACTGCGCGACTTGCAGCAGGAGGCCCAGGATGAGCAAGCAGCGGCAGATGCCGCGCAGCACACACAGTCATTGGCGATGAACAGCTATCAGGCGGGAGCCGTCAGCTACCTGGACGTGGTAACCGCGCAGACGGCGGCGTTGCAGGCGCAACGCACATTGCAGGCGGTGCAGACGCGGCAATTGCAGGCAAGTGTGGGATTAGTCACCGCGCTCGGCGGCGGCTGGCAACCCGGCGCCTGATAAATGGGGAGGGACTTGCTCCCTCCCACATCAATACTGCGGTAAACACACACTGTATGAAAACCGCTGCCCCCTGTGGGAGGGGGCTTGCTCCCGATGGCGGTGGGTCAGTCAGCTCAGCCGTAGCTGATACTCCGCTATCGGGAGCAAGCCCCCTCCCACATGTTCCTACGGCATTTCAGGCGGCCAGTTTGCCGCTGGCGATTGCTGCCGAAGCGGCCAGCATTGCCCTTAACAACACCGCACACCCGGCTGCCAGATCGTCCGGCGCGGCGTTTTCGATTTCGTTATGGCTGATGCCGCCTTCACAGGGCACAAAGATCATCCCGGCCGGGCCGAGTTCGGCGACGAAGATCGCGTCGTGCCCTGCCCCGCTGACGATGTCCATGTTCGACAGCCCCAACCCATTCGCCGCGTCACGCACAGCGTCCACGCAACCCTTGTCGAAGTACAACGGCGGGAAGTCGGCGGTGGGTTCCATTTCAAAACTCAAGCCGTGCTTGGCACAGGTGTCGTCGATCACCTTGCGCACTTCGGCAATCATCGAATCCAGGCGTGCCGGTTCCAGATGACGAAAGTCCAGGGTCATGCGCACTTCACCCGGGATCACATTGCGCGAGCCAGGATAGGCCTGCAAACAACCCACGGTGCCGCACGCATGCGGCTGGTGCCCCAACGCCGCCGCATTCACGGCAGCCACCACTGCCGCCGCGCCCACCAGAGCATCCTTGCGCAGGTGCATCGGCGTCGGCCCCGCATGGGCTTCAACGCCGCGCAGCTTCAGGTCGAACCACTTTTGCCCCAAGGCTCCCAGCACCACGCCGATGGTTTTCTTCTCATCCTCAAGAATCGGGCCTTGTTCGATATGGGCCTCGAAATACGCGCCGACCTTGTGCCCGCTCTCTGGCCGCGTGCCCGCATAGCCAATCGCATTCAATGCATCGCCGACGCTGACTCCGTCCACGTCGACTTTGGCCAGGGTATCGGCCAGGGTGAATTTCTCGGCAAACACCCCGGAACCCATCATGCACGGCGGGAAGCGCGAGCCTTCCTCGTTGGTCCACACCACCACTTCCAGCGGCGCTTCGGTTTCGATGTTGAGGTCATTGAGGGTGCGCAGCACCTCGACACCCGCCAGCACGCCGAAGCACCCGTCGAATTTACCGCCCGTGGGCTGAGTGTCGATATGGCTGCCGGTCATCACCGGTGGCAGGTTGGGATTGCGTCCCGGGCGGCGCGCGAAGATGTTGCCGATGCCGTCGACGGTCACGCTGCAACCCGCCGCCTCACACCACTGCACAAAAAGATCGCGAGCCTTGCGGTCAAGGTCAGTGAGGGCCAGGCGGCATACGCCGCCCTTGGGCGTTGCGCCGAGCTTGGCCAGGTCCATCAGGGATTGCCACAAGCGGTCGCGGTTGATGTGCTGATGGGTGGATTGCAGAACGTCCAGGGCAGCGTTCATGGGGATCTCCTCAGGCTACATTTGTTATGAGTTGACTCGATTCCAGCACTGGAATGAGGTCATCCATGTGGGAGCGGGCGTGCTCGCGAATGCAGTCTGTCAGCGACTGATGCGCTGACTGACTCAACGCTTTCGCGAGCACGCCCGCGCCCACATTTGGCTTGCCTTTCAATCTTTTATAACGGCGTTTTCAGCGCCAACGGGCTGGCTCTGCGCTTGGCATTCAGGCCGTAATACAGCAAGCCGCCCAACGCCGAACCGGTGAACCAGCCGTAGCTGTAGAACCAGCTGAAGGCATCACTGCCCAGCGACAACAGGGTCAGCACCACCGGCACGCCGAAGGCGACAAAGCCACTCCAGTTCCACGCAGGATAAACGTCATCGCGGTACAGGCCGGCCAGGTCCAACTGCTGTTTGCGTGTGATGAAGTAGTCCACCACCATGATCCCGGCAATCGGCCCCAACAGGCTTGAGTAACCCAGCAACCAGTTGGAATAGACCGTTTCCAGGCTCACATCCGAAACGATCAGCCCGAGTTTTTTCAGCAACTCATGCCCCATCAACACCAAACCAACCAGGCCGGTGAGGATGACCGCCGTGGTGCGATTGATCAGCTTGGGCGCGATGTTCTGGAAGTCGTTGGTGGGCGAGACGATGTTGGCTGCGGTGTTGGTGGACAAGGTGGCGATGATGATCAGCAGCATGGCAATGGCCACCCACACCGGGCTCTGGATATGCCCGATCAGGGTCACCGGATCAGAGACGCTGACGCCCACCAGTTTCACCGACGCGGCAGTCATGATCACGCCGAGCGCGGCGAACAGGAACATGGTCAGCGGCAGCCCGAAAATCTGCCCGAGAATCTGGTCTTTCTGGCTTTTGGCGTAGCGGCTGAAGTCGGGAATATTCAGCGACAAGGTGGCCCAGAAGCCCACCATCGCAGTAAGCCCCGCCATGAAGTAACCGGTCAGACTCGCGCCTTCAGGCCGTTTGGGGGGAATCGCCATCAGCTCGCTGAGCGATACATTCGGCATTGCCCACACCAGCAGGCCAATCCCCACCGCCACCAACAACGGCGCCGACAGGGTTTCCAGGCGCTTGATCGACTCGGCGCCGCGCAGCACCACCCACAAATTCAAGGTCCAGAAAATCATGAAGCCGATCACTTCACCGGTGCCGCCAAGGGCTTTCCAACCCTCGAAAATCGAGCCCAGAAACAGGTGAATCGCCAACCCGCCAAACATCGTCTGGATGCCAAACCAGCCACACGCCACTAGCGCCCGAATCAAACACGGCACGTTGGAACCGAGAATGCCAAAGGAAGAACGCAGCAATACCGGAAACGGAATGCCGTACTTGGTGCCGGGAAACGCGTTAAGGGTGAGCGGAATCAGCACCACGATATTGGCCAGCAGGATCGCCATCAACGCCTCGCCCACCGACAAACCGAAGTACGCGGTCAATACCCCGCCGAGGGTGTAGGTGGGCACGCAGATCGACATGCCGACCCACAGCGCGGTGATGTGCCATTTGTTCCAGGTGCGTTCGTGCACCTTGGTCGGTGCCATGTCGTGGTTGTAGCGAGGGCTGTCGAGGACGTCGGGGCCGGCGTCGAGTTCGTACAGGCCGTTGCGCTCAATGACTTGCGATCTGTTCTGTTGCATGGCCGCTCCACGGTTTTTTCGAATTATTGTTGCTCACCCCCACGCTGAGTGCGGGGTGGCCGGAGTACCTCGTAAACAACATGACATCACGGGACCGGCCAGCCGCCACTGCACTCAATAACCGTGCCGACAACCGCCAGTTAACCCGCACCGCTTATATAACCTGCTGATGTTTATCAGCTTTATTTCTTTATCCGATTGGCCCCTCGGTACTGTCCGCGCCACTCAGGCTAACTAACGCGGAAGTTGTCCGACGCCGCGGGACTCAATCTGGTGCAACACAATTATTTTTATTTCCCGCCCCCGTCAAGAGGCATCTCTCAAGCGTCTGATTTGCAATAAGAAATGTTGCTCAAATTGATAACCTGTCAAGTGCGTCAAAATGGTGAGAGGTCGCTACATTTTGGTGATATTTGTTTTTTATCCTTAATAATCAATACTTTAAACACGTTATATGCTTATAAAAAATCTTCTTGCTCATTATAAAAACTCGGGCTAGTTTCTATTCCTGTCACCGATGACAGGTTTTGAATAGCCATCGGCACGCAGCACTACAACACTTAGAACTGGCACCAGCCGGTCAAGCCTGTGAGGAACTCGACATGTCGCTGTTGATCCGTGGCGCCACCGTTATTACCCATGATGAACGTTACCGCGCCGATGTTTTATGCGCAGGCGGTCTAATTCGCGCGATTGGCACAGGTCTGGATGTTCCCGCCGGCACTGAAGTGCTCGACGGCAGCGGCCAATACCTGATGCCCGGCGGCATCGACCCGCACACCCATATGCAATTGCCCTTCATGGGCACCGTTGCCAGTGAAGACTTTTTCAGCGGCACCGCAGCAGGCCTTGCCGGGGGCACGACGTCGATCATCGACTTTGTGATTCCCAACCCGCAGCAGTCCTTGATGGAAGCCTTTCACCAGTGGCGCGGCTGGGCAGAAAAGTCCGCCTCCGACTACGGCTTTCACGTGGCGATCACCTGGTGGAGCGAACAAGTGCGTGAGGAGATGGCCGAGCTGGTCAGCCACCACGGCATCAACAGCTTCAAGCATTTCATGGCATACAAGAACGCGATCATGGCGGCTGACGACACGCTGGTCGCCAGCTTCGAACGCTGCCTGGAGTTGGGCGCAGTGCCCACCGTGCATGCGGAAAACGGCGAACTGGTGTATCACCTGCAACGCAAGTTGATGGCCCAGGGCATCACCGGGCCGGAAGCGCATCCGCTGTCGCGCCCGTCGCAGGTGGAAGGTGAGGCGGCCAGCCGTGCGATCCGCATCGCCGAGACAATTGGTACGCCGCTGTACTTGGTGCACGTGTCAACCAAGGAAGCCCTGGACGAAATCACCTATGCCCGTGGCAAGGGCCAGCCGGTGTACGGCGAAGTGCTGGCCGGCCACTTGCTGCTGGACGACAGTGTCTACCAGCACCCCGACTGGCACACCGCTGCCGGTTATGTGATGAGCCCGCCGTTCCGCCCGCGCGGGCACCAGGAAGCGCTGTGGCACGGCCTGCAATCGGGCAACCTGCACACCACCGCCACCGACCACTGCTGCTTTTGCGCTGAGCAAAAAGCCGCAGGGCGTGATGACTTCAGCAAGATCCCCAACGGCACCGCCGGTATCGAAGACCGCATGGCGCTGCTGTGGCACGAAGGCGTGAACACCGGGCGGTTGTCGATGCAGGAGTTCGTTGCGCTGACGTCGACCAATACCGCGAAGATCTTCAATCTGTACCCGCGCAAAGGCGCGATCCGCGTGGGCGCCGATGCAGACCTGGTGCTGTGGGATCCCGAGGGCACGCGCACGATTTCGGCCAAGACCCACCACCAGAAAGTCGACTTCAACATCTTCGAAGGCAAGACCGTGCGCGGCGTGCCGAGCCACACCATCAGCCAGGGCAAGCTGGTCTGGGCCGATGGCGACCTGCGCGCCGAACGCGGTGCCGGGCGATATGTTGAACGCCCCGCGTACCCATCGGTGTTTGAGCAGTTGAGCAAGCGGGCGGAGCATTCCAGGCCCACTGCCGTGAAACGCTGATACCGCCAATCGGCGCCAGCACAGGCAACAAAGATGCCCGCTAGAGGCAATCCAAAAGAAACCCTGAGGCCAAAACCGTGATCCAGACCCTGACCCACCTCCCCCATCCCCATGAAGATGGGGCGACACTCGCCAGCCACTTCACCGACCTGGCGCCGCCGCTCAACGCCCGCCAGGCCCAACTGGAAGCCTCGCGCTGCCTGTATTGCTACGACGCGCCGTGCGTGAATGCGTGCCCCAGCGAGATCGACATCCCGTCGTTCATCCGCAATATCCACACCGAAAACGTGCAAGGCGCGGCGCAGAAAATCCTCTCGGCGAATATCCTCGGCGGCAGTTGCGCACGTGTTTGCCCCACCGAAATCCTGTGCCAGCAAGCCTGCGTGCGTAACAACGCCGAAGAATGCGCGCCGGTGTTGATCGGCCTGCTGCAACGTTACGCCATCGACAATGCGCACTTCAGCGAACACCCGTTCCAACGCGCTGCGCCGACCGGCAAACGCATCGCCGTGGTCGGCGCCGGACCAGCGGGTTTGGCCTGTGCCCATCGCGCCGCTTTGCACGGTCACGACGTGGTGATATTCGAAGCGCGCGAGAAGGCCGGTGGCCTGAATGAATACGGGATCGCCAAATACAAACTGGTCGATGACTTCGCCCAGAAGGAGCTGGAGTTCCTCTTGCAGATCGGCGGCATCGAGATCCGCCACGGTCAGCGCCTGGGCGACAACCTCACCTTGAGCGAACTGCACCAGCAATTCGATTCAGTATTCCTTGGCCTGGGCCTTGCCGCCAGCAAACAGCTCGGTTTACCCCACGAGGACGCCCCCGGACTGCTTGCCGCCACCGACTATATTCGCGAACTGCGCCAGGCCGACGACCTCTCGCAACTGCCTCTGGCCGACCGCTGTATCGTGCTCGGCGCGGGCAATACCGCCATCGACATGGCCGTGCAAATGGCCCGTCTCGGTGCGCGCGACGTGAACCTGGTGTACCGCCGTGGCCTTGCCGACATGGGCGCCACCCAGCATGAACAGGACATTGCCAAAGCCAATCAGGTACGGCTGCTGACCTGGGCCCAGCCCGAAGAGGTCTTGCTCGATGATCAGGGCCACGTACGCGGCATGCGTTTCGCCCGTACACGCATGGAAAACGGGCGACTGCACGCCACTGGCGAGACCTTCGAGCTGGCCGCCGACGCGATCTTCAAAGCCATCGGGCAAGGTTTCGATAACGCCGCACTGCACGATCCACTGGCCCAGCAACTGCACCGCGTGGGCGAAAGAATCTTCGTCGACGAACACCTGCGCACCAGCATTCCCGGGGTATACGCCGGCGGCGATTGCGTCAGCCTCGGCCAGGACCTCACGGTACAAGCAGTGCAACACGGCAAGCTGGCCGCCGAAGCCATGCACGCCCAACTCATGCTGAATGTGGAGGCTGCGTAATGGCCGATCTCTCGATTGTGTTCGCCGGTATCAAAGCCCCCAACCCGTTCTGGCTGGCCTCCGCGCCGCCCACCGACAAGGCCTACAACGTGGTCCGCGCGTTCGAAGCGGGCTGGGGCGGCGTGGTGTGGAAAACCCTCGGTGAAGACCCGGCGGCGGTCAACGTGTCGTCGCGCTACTCGGCGCACTACGGCACCAACCGTGAAGTGCTGGGCATCAACAATATCGAGCTGATCACCGACCGCTCACTGGAGATCAACCTGCGGGAAATCACCCAGGTCAAAAAGGACTGGCCCGACCGCGCCCTGATCGTGTCGTTGATGGTGCCCTGCGTTGAAGAATCCTGGAAAGCTATCCTGCCGTTGGTGGAGGCCACCGGCTGCGACGGCATTGAGCTCAACTTCGGCTGCCCCCATGGCATGCCCGAACGCGGCATGGGCGCGGCGGTCGGCCAAGTGCCGGAGTATGTGGAACAGGTGACGCGTTGGTGCAAGACGTATTGCTCGCTGCCGGTGATCGTCAAGCTCACGCCGAATATCACCGACATTCGCGTGGCGGCGCGCGCGGCGTATCGCGGGGGCGCGGATGCGGTGTCGTTGATCAACACCATCAACTCCATCACCAGTGTCGACCTTGAGCGCATGGTCGCCCTGCCCACGGTCGGCAGCCAAAGTACCCATGGCGGTTATTGCGGCTCGGCGGTGAAGCCGATCGCCTTGAACATGGTCGCGGAAATCGCTCGTGACCCACAGACCCAGGGCCTGCCTATCTGCGGGATTGGCGGCATCGGCAACTGGCGTGACGCGGCGGAATTCGTCGCCCTGGGGTGCGGCGCAGTGCAGGTGTGCACGGCGGCGATGCTGCATGGGTTTCGAATTGTCGAGGAGATGAAGGATGGCCTGTCGCGGTGGATGGACAGCCAGGGCTACAAAAGCTTGCAGGAATTTTCCGGGCGGGCGGTGGGCAATACCACGGACTGGAAGTACCTGGACATCAACTACCAGGTGATTGCGAAGATTGACCAGGCCGCGTGCATTGGCTGCGGACGTTGCCATATTGCCTGTGAGGACACGTCGCACCAGGCCATCGCCAGCTTGAAACAGGCGGATGGCACGCACAAATACGAAGTCATTGACGATGAGTGCGTAGGCTGCAATTTGTGCCAGATCACCTGCCCGGTGGCCGATTGCATTGAGATGGTGCCGATAGAGACGGGTAAACCGTTTTTGAATTGGACCCAGGACCCGCGTAATCCTTACCGGGAGGCGGTGTAGCTGCTTGGACCACCCTCGCGAGCAAGCCCGCTCCCACCTTCGACTGCACTGCTTCAGACAAAACGCGGTCAACGGTGGGAGCGGGCGTGCTCGCGAAGGGCCCTAAGCCTCACCCCACCTCTTAAGGCTCCAACCCAATCCCCCGCAAAATCACCCCCGTCACCGTCTGGATTGCCTTCTCAAACTGCATATCCGACAACGGCTGGTGATCATTCAAAATCTTCACCTGGTGATCAAAGTCCGCATAGTGCTGGGTCGACGCCCAAATCATATACAGCAGGCTCGACGGCTCCACTGGCAGAATGCGTTTGTCCTCCACCCATTGGCGAATTTTCGCTTCCTTCATCTTGGCCCAGTCGTACAGGCTTTCGTCCAGCGCCTCACCCAGTGTCGGCGCGCCGTGGATGATTTCATTGGCCCAGACTTTCGAGCCATACGGCCGCGTGCGCGAGCGCTGCATCTTGGCGCGGATGTAGCTGCTGAGCACCACCCGTGGGTCATCGAAGGTTTCGAAGCTCAGGGCATCCTGCTTCCACAACTCCAGCAGGTCGAACAGCACCGCGCTGTACAGCTCGCTCTTGGTGGTGAAGTAGTAATGCAGGTTGGAGCGCGGCAACTGCACTTCTTCGGCGATGTCAGCCATGGCGGTGCTGCCATAGCCTTTCTCAGCGAAGATTTTCTCCGCTGCCAGCAGAATTTTTTCGACGTTGACCCGACGAATGCCGATCTTGTGATTGCCCATAAATGCTGGAAGCCCACTCACTGTTAGATGCAATTGACCTTCGACACATCAACCCCCTGTCGCGCCTGCTTTGCGCCGTGCCCACGCACGTGGGGGCTGCGCGCGCAATAGCGTGCTGCAGGGACATCGGGTGATGAATCTTCAGATTCCAACGCCCTCCATCACATCACGAACCGCCACATTAGGCTACTCGCCTTCATGATATGCCGAGCAGATTGCTCGTCTGCACTGCGCTGGCGCAGGCCTTTGAGCGCCGTTGATCGACAGATCAGGCACAGCACCTGAAAGTCTGCAGGATTCCCCGGCAACGTCCGTCGTGATCGGGCTATTATCGGCGCATCTGAACCGGACGCCCCGACCTATGGCCGTTGACCTGCAAGCCCTCTATCCAAAATTGATACACCTGATGCTGGACACGGTGTTCGTGGTCGACAGCGACAACCTGATCGTCTTTGTGAGTGATGCCTGTGAAGCGCTGCTCGGTTACCGCGCCGACGAGCTGACCGGCACACTCATCACCGACTACATGCACCCGGAGGACCTGGCGCGCACGCGGGCCTCAATCATGCGGGTGATGAATGGCAAGCCTCACGTCGATTTCCGCAACCGCTATATCCGCAAGGATGGCAACGCCGTACACATCCTGTGGGCGGCGTTCTGGTCCGAAGAGGTCGGTGCGCGGATCGGCGTTGCCAGGGACGTAACCGCCCTCACCCAGGCCGAGGAAGAATTACGTTTCCTCGCCCATCATGATCCGCTGACGGCCCTCACCAACCGCTCGCTGTTCAACGCCGGGCTGGATTCGGCCCTGCAAGCCGCACAGCGCCACAACACGACGCTGGCGTTGCTGTTTCTGGACGTTAATGACTTTAAGGGCATCAACGATGGGCATGGGCATGCCGTGGGCGATCGGCTGCTCTGCGTGATCGCCCGCCGGCTGGAGCGCTGTGTGCGCGAGAGCGACCTGGTGGCTCGGATGGGCGGCGATGAATTCACCGTGCTGCTGACGGATATGCAGTCGCAGGAAGCGGTGTACGGGATAGTGGCGCAAATACTCGCGGTCATGGCCGAACCGTTGGGCGCCGAGTTTTACGGGGTCAAAATGCCGTCTTGCAGCGTGGGCGTGGCGTTTTATCCCGCGGACGGTGAGGACGCCGACACGCTGCTGAGCCACGCCGACAGTGATATGTACCGGATAAAACGGCAGCGAATTACAGTTAAGTGACGCGCTTTTCGCTGGTCAATCTCGCCGACAACACCAGGGCTTGGGGACTGCCACCGGCTCTAGACCGAGGCGACAGGGCATAATGAAACTTCATACGCGAACCTTCCCCCCCAAAAACGGATTGGTTAGGATCGCGATCCCTATGAAGGATCATTGCAATGACTATTCGACCTCGTGTGGCCGCCGACGACACAGTGCTGGGAGCGCTGTGGGAGCGCTCGGTACGGGCCACCCATGACTTCCTCCCCGAGGATGACATCCAGCGTTTGCTGCCCCTGGTCCGTGACACCTACCTGCCGATGCCCGCACTTGATGTATGGGTGTTCGAAGACAGTCAAGGCCTCGCCGGTTTTATCGCCACCGGCGGGCATAACGTGGAAATGCTGTTTATCGACCCCGACCGCCGTGGCCAGGGTATTGGCCGGCAATTGCTCGAGCATGCCCGCGCACGCCATGACACGCTCACGGTCGATGTTAATGAACAAAACCCGCAAGCCGTGGGTTTCTACCTGCACTATGGTTTTATCCAGGTCGCGCGCTCGCCGCTGGATGGCGAAGGCAAACCCTTTCCCCTGCTGCATATGGCATTACCAAAGCCCTCCACTGAAGGTACTGAACAATGTTGATCAAGAAAGCCCTGACCACCGTCACCCTGCTCGCTTCTCTGCTGGGCGCCTCGGCGGCATTTGCCCATGCCCACCTGAAAAGCCAAACACCCGCCGCCGACAGCACTGTCGCAGCGCCCGCTGACGTGCGCCTGACCTTCAGCGAAGGCGTCGAAGCGACCTTCACCAAGGTGTCGCTGAGCAAGGACGGCACCGAAGTTGCGATCAAAGGCCTGGAAACGCCGGACGCCGACAAGAAAACCCTGGTGGTCACGCCAGCCGCACCGCTGGCTCCCGGCACCTACAAAGTGGTGTGGAACGCCGTGTCGGTCGACACCCACAAGAGCAACGGTGAATACAGCTTCAAGGTCGGCCAATAACCCATGGCGACCCTGCTGGTGCTGTGTCGCTTCCTGCATTTCATCGTCGTGCTGTTGATGTTCGGGGCCTGCGTGTTCAGGCCCTGGCTCTTGGGCGCTGAACCGCAGCCGACACTGGACCGGCAACTGCTGCGCATCCACCGTGCCTTGGCAGGCCTGGGGCTGGGCTCCGGGGTGGCCTGGTTGCTGTTAATCACCGCCAGCATGGCCGGCAGTTGGGAGGCGGCCCTGCAACCGGCAACCGTGCAATTGGTGCTGGGCAAAACCTTTTTCGGCCAGGTGTGGGTCTGGCATTTATTGCTCAACCTGCTGCTGGTCATCGTGCTGATCAAACCCTGGCCGCTGTTGCGCCTGCCGTTGAGCGCACTGCTGCTGGCGACGCTGGCGCCCGTTGGCCATGGCGCCATGCTCAATGGGCTGAGCGGGCAATTGCTGATTCTGAATCAGGTGGTGCACCTGGTATGCGTCGGTGCCTGGCTCGGTGGGCTGTTGTTGCTGGTGTTGATCCTCAGGCAGTCGCCGACGCACGCGCTGCAAGCCATCCTCAAACGCTTCAGCGGCGTGGGTTACGGCCTGGTCGCCGGCCTGCTGGTGACGGGTTTGATCAATGTGCGCGTGCTGACCGGGCAGCTATGGCCCACGCCGTTGTTCAACGGCTTTGCGCTGATTCTGTTGATCAAAGTGCTGCTGGTGCTGGGCATGTTGGCGCTGGCGCTGCTGAACCGACTACGCATCGAGCATGGCGAGCAACGGCTGGGCAGCCTGAAAGCCAGCGTGATGCTGGAATGGCTGTTAGGCGTTTGTGCAGTCGCCGCTGTTTCCCTCCTTGGCACCCTTCCTCCGATGGTGATGGCCGGCTGAGTTCACCGCACGTTCAAGTCCCACTCGATGACCTGCGGGCGCAGGCTTGCTCGCAAATGTGGCAGATCAGGCCATACACCTGGCGATGGCTACGCCGCTTTGGCGAGCAAACCCGTTCCCACACGGACGCGCCCAACTCAGAGCGTTCATGCATAGTCATCGTATAACTTCTGCTTGACACTCCCCGAAAACCTCGCAAATATCTCGCCAAATGTTGTACGACGACGTACGACAAATAATAAAAACAACAAACGAAACGGAGCCTCACTGTGAGTCAATTCGCCCGCCCTTTCTCTTCGCGTCTCGGTCTTATCGGCTTCAGCAGCCTGGCAGTCACCCTGCCCCTCAACGCCCAGGCCGACGGTTTTATCGATGACGCCACGGCCACACTTAACCTGCGCAACGCCTACTTCAACCGTAACTTCACCAACCCGACCTATCCTCAGGCCAAGGCAGAAGAGTGGACACAGAACTTCATCCTCGATGCAAAATCCGGCTTCACCCAAGGCACCGTCGGTTTCGGGCTTGATGTGTTGGGCCTGTATTCGCAGAAGCTCGATGGCGGTAAAGGCACCGGGGGCACGCAACTGTTACCTATCGGCCGTGACGGGCGCCCCGCCGACAATTTCGGACGCCTGGGCGTGGCGCTGAAAACCAGACTGTCGAAGACCGAATTGAAAGTCGGCGAATGGATGCCGGTGCTGCCGATCTTGCGCTCCGATGATGGCCGGTCCCTGCCCCAGACCTTTCGCGGGGGCCAGGTTACCTCCAATGAAATCGCCGGGCTGACCCTTTATGGCGGGCAGTTTCGCGGTAACAGCCCGCGTAACGATGCGAGCATGGAAGACATGTTCATGAACGGCAAAGCCGCGTTCACCTCCAACCGTTTCAATTTTGCCGGCGGCGAATACAGCTTCAACAACAAACGCACCCAAGTCGGCGTGTGGTACGCCGAACTGAGCGATATCTACCAGCAACAGTTTTTCAACCTGACGCACAGCCAGCCCATAGGCGACTGGACCCTGGGCGCCAACCTCGGTTACTTCAATGGCAAGGAAGACGGCAGCGCCCTGGCCGGTGACCTGAACAACAAGACCCTCTCCGCCTTGCTCTCGGCCCGATACAACGGCAACACCTTCTATGTGGGCGTGCAGAAACTGACCGGTGACAGCCTGTGGATGAGGGTTAATGGCACCAGCGGCGGCACCCTGGCCAACGACAGCTACAACTCCAGCTATGACAACGCCAGGGAAAAATCCTGGCAAGTGCGCCATGACTTCAACTTCGTGGTGCTCGGTATTCCCGGGCTGACCATGATGAACCGCTATATCAGCGGCAGTAACGTACACACCGGCGCGATCACGGATGGCAAGGAATGGGGGCGCGAATCGGAACTTGCCTACACCGTGCAAAGCGGTGCGTTGAAGAACCTGAACGTGCGCTGGAGGAACTCGACCCTGCGTCGGGATTTCAGCAACAATGAATTTGATGAGAATCGGCTCTTTATCAGCTACCCGATTTCCTTGTTGTAACTCGGTCAATGGGGGAGCTGGCTTGCCTGCGATAGCGGTGTATCAGTAACCGCACTATCAACTGACCGACCACCATCGCAAGCCAGCGCCCACAATGAGTCACTTGTCATCAGGAAGAACGTTGACAACGCAGGGAATGCAAAACGATACTTCCACCAAGTCATACGACAACCTACAACAATAATGGAACCCTCATGACCACCCCTACAAACGTACCCGTTCCCTTCAATCGCCTGCTGCTCACCGGTGCCGCCGGCGGCCTGGGTAAAGTCTTGCGCGAACGCCTGCGCCCTTACGCCAGGGTGCTGCGCCTGTCGGACATCGCCGACATGGCCCCGGCCATCGATGCCGGCGAAGAAGTGCAGCCGTGCGACCTCGCCGATAAACAAGCGGTGCACCATTTGGTAGAAGGCGTCGACGCCATCCTGCATTTTGGCGGCGTCTCGGTAGAGCGTTCGTTCGAAGACGTGCTCGGCGCCAATATCTGCGGGATTTTCCATATCTATGAAGCCGCCCGCCGCCAGGGTGTGAAGCGCGTGATCTTCGCCAGTTCCAACCATGTGATCGGCTTCTACAAGCAAGGCGAAACCATCGACGCACACTCGCCGCGCCGCCCGGACAGCTACTACGGTTTGTCCAAGTCCTACGGTGAAGACATGGCGAGTTTCTACTTTGATCGCTATGGCATCGAGACCGTGAGCATCCGCATCGGCTCCTCATTCGCCGAGCCGCAAAACCGCCGGATGATGCACACCTGGCTGAGTTTCGATGACCTGACTCAACTGCTCGAACGCGCGCTGTACACACCGAACGTCGGCCACACCGTGGTCTATGGCATGTCGGATAACCTCGACACCTGGTGGGACAACCGCTACGCCGCGCACCTGGGTTATGCGCCCAAGGACACCTCCGAAGTGTTCCGGGCGCAGGTCGAAACGCTGCCACCCGTCGCTGCCGATGACCCGGCGAAACGCTATCAAGGCGGCGCATTCTGCGCGGCGGGACCGTTCGGTGACTGACCGCACAGCAACCCAAGGGAATGAGTGACCATGAGTGCTGAATTGATTGTCGACGCCCGCAATGCCGTGGGCGAGTGCCCGGTGTGGGTGCCGCAGGAAAACGCGCTGTATTGGGTGGATATCCCCAACGGCGGCCTGCAACGCTGGAACGCCGCGACCGGCCACATCGCCGCCTGGAAAGCGCCGCAAATGCTTGCGTGCATCGCCCGCACCACCGCGGGCAATTGGCTCGCCGGGATGGAAAGCGGTTTTTTCCAACTCACCCCGCACAACGATGGCAGCCTCGACACCACGCTGCTGGCGAGTGTCGAGCACCCGCGCTCGGACATGCGCCTCAACGATGGCCGCTGTGATCGCCAGGGCCGTTTCTGGGCCGGCAGCATGGTGCTCAACATGGGCTTGAACGCGGCCGAGGGCAGCCTTTACCGCTACGCCTCAGGTGCGGCGCCGCAGGCTCAGTTGAGCGGCTTTATCACCCTTAATGGCCTGGCCTTCAGCCCTGACGGCCGCACGATGTACGCGTCGGACTCCCATCCGCTGGTGCAGCAGGTCTGGGCCTTCGATTACGACATCGAAACCGGCACGCCATCCAATCGCCGCGTGTTTGTCGATATGCAGCAGTACCCCGGGCGCCCCGATGGCGCAGCGGTGGATGCCGACGGCTGCTATTGGATCTGCGCCAATGACGCCGGGCTGGTTCACCGCTTCACCCCCGAGGGGCGCCTCGACCGTTCCCTGAGCGTGCCGGTGAAAAAACCCAGCATGTGCGCCTTTGGCGGCAGCCGCCTGGACACGTTGTTCGTCACCTCGATCCGTGACGACCAGAGTGAACAGTCGCTGGCCGGTGGCGTATTCGCCCTGAACCCTGGCGTCCAGGGCCTGCCCGAACCGACCTTTGCCCTCTAGTGGGTTGGACTGCGATGCTGATTGAACTCGAAGATAACCTCACCCAGCTCACCCTGGCTCCGGCCGTGGGCGGCAGCATCGTCAACTGGCGTGTGCGCGCCACCGGGCAGCCGCTGTTGCGACACACGGATGAGCATGCGCTCAACAGCGGTTTGCCGGGCAAGCTGGGCTGTTATCCCTTGGCGCCCTGGTCCAACCGAATCGCCCAAGGCGGTTTTGACAACCCCACCGGCTGGCTGGGCCTGACGCCCAACAGCCCTACCGATCCGCTGCCGATCCATGGCTCAGCCTGGCAACAGGTGTGGCAGGTGCTCAGCCAGACGGCGGATGAAGTGGTGCTCGAATCAGTGTGCGACACACCGTTCGCCTACCGCGCCGAGCAGCGGTTTCGCTTGAACAACGGTGAGCTGAGCATCGCGTTGCGCGTCACGCATCTGGCTGAGCATGCGGCGTGGCACGGTTTGGGCTTGCATCCCTACTTGCCGCGTCAGCCAGGCACACAGTTACAGGCCAGGGCGAAGCAGGTGTGGTTGAGTGATGCGTCGAAGCTGCCGACCGGGCTGGCGCCGGTGCCGCAGGATTGGGACTTCACGCGCTCAAAAACGCTGCCCGCAGGCCTGGTGGACAACGGGTTTTGCCAATGGGACGGGCATTGCCGGATTGAGCAGCCGGAGTTGGGGTATACGCTGGAATGCCGGGCGACCGGCGCTGATTACTTCCTGCTGTACTGCCCGCCGGGGTTGGGGTTCTTTTGCATTGAGCCGGTGAGCCACCCGGTAAATGCCCATCATCTGCCAGGGCGGCCTGGCCTCAGACTGTTAGAACACGGCCAATCAATCCAACTCGATTTCAGCCTCGACTACCATCCAACGGTTGAAGCGGGTGCGCGCGCGAATGCCGTGGATCACTGACTCACCCAGCGACTGACACAGCGCCTTCGCGAGCAAGCCCGCCGCCACACGTGCGTGTCAGGGCGGGGTGTTTTTCAGGCGCCCTGCCGTGTCGATACTCACCACCACCGACAACCCTGGCCGCAGGCGCTCGATCTCGGCCTGGCCGGGGTCAACCGTAATCCTCACCGGCACCCGCTGGGCAATCTTCACAAAGTTGCCGGTGGCATTGTCCGCCTGCAACAGGCTGAACTCCGACCCGGTCGCCGGGGAAATATGCTGCACCGTGCCGTGAAACTTGCGGTGGTTCAGCGCATCCACGGTGAAGGTCACCGGCTGGCCAACCTGCACATTGTCCATCTGGGTTTCTTTCATATTGGCAATCACCCACAACTGGGGTGGCACCAGCGCCATCAACTGCGCGCCGGAGTTGACGTAGGCGCCGAGGCGCACGCCAATCTGCCCCAGTTGCCCGTCACGCGGCGCGATGATGCGGGTGTTGGCCAGGTCGATACGCGCCAGTTCCACTGCCGCATCGGCACTTGCCACCGCAGCTTCCAACGAACCGCGATTGACGATCACCGTTTGCAGGTCCTGCCGGGCGATGTCCAGGCTGGCCTGTGCCTGGGCGACCGCTGCGACGGTCTGCGCATTCGCGGCGCGGGCCACGTCCAGCTCACGCCGGGACACCGAACCGTCGCTGATCAGCGCTTCATTGCGGCGCAGGTCGGCAGTGCTTTTGCGCGCTTGGGCCTGGCTGTCCACCAGCGCGGCCTGGCGCAGTTTGATCGTCGCTTCGGCGCTGTTGCGTTGCTGCACCACGTTGGCCAATGAAGCTTTCTGCACGGCCAGTTGCGCCAGTGCCTGGTCGAGGCGCTGTTTGTAGATGCGATCATCCAGGCGCACCAACAGGTCGCCGGCCTTGACGAACTGGAAGTCCTGCACCGGCACTTCATACACATAGCCGCTCAGTTGCGGGCCGATAATCGTCACCTGCCCGCGCACCAACGCGTTCTCGGTGGTTTCCACCGCGCTGCTGAACGGTGGCAATTGCCAGGCATACAGCACGATCAGCACACCGACGATGGCGATTGCGGCAAAGCCCAGCGAGGAGACGATGCGTACCCGCAACGAGCGCGGCTCGGTGACCGATGCACCCGGCGGCGTGCTGCCTTCGGGGGTGGACGCGATGGCGTTAGTGGTGGTCGTGGTGCTGGTGGTCGGTTCGGTCATGAAGTAACGCCGCTGGGTTGAACGGGAGGGGCTGCGGTCTTGGTGGTACTTATCAGCCACAGACTGCGGATAAAGATCCAGAGCATGGTGAGGATCGCGATGATCGCGATCAGCATGAACACATCGTTGTAGGCCATCACGTTCGCTTCACGCGTGGCCGCCGTGGCCAGGCTGCGGATGCCCATCAGGTTGTGCAGTTCCGGGTCGGCGATCACGCCGCCATAGGCCGAGCCGCCGCTCTGTACCCGTGCGGCTACACGCGGGTCAAGCAGGGTCAGGTGCTCGACGATCATGCTGGAGTGGTATTTCTCGCGCACGATCTGGAAGGTGCCCAGCAAGGCCGCGCCAATCAGGCCGCCCAGGTTCTGGCAAATGCCGAACATCACCGAGAAACTCACCAGGTTGCGCGGGTTGGTCAACACGTTTTTCGTGCCCAGCACCATGGTCGGCCCGAGAAAGAAGGTGCCGCCAAAGCCTAGCAGGAACTGGCTGATGTAGAGGTTTTGCGGGCGGGTCAGGTTGCTGGAGAAGCTGTCCATCACCGAGCCCGTGGCCATCAGCGCCAGGGAGATGATCAACGGCATCAGCAAGTGGGCCGGGTTGATCGTCAGCGCACTGACCACCAGCCCGGCAATCGCCCCGGCCAGCATCACCACATACAACGTGTGCATCTGCTGGTAGCTCATGTTCAATATCTGCATGAACCCCACGGCACCGGTGGACTGCTCGGACAGCACCATGCGAATCAACACCACCGCCAGCGCCAGGCGGATCATCACGCCACTGCCCAACCAACGGGTCATCAGCAACGGGTTCTTGCGGTTATGCTCGATGGCCAGGCCGGCCATGATCAGCACCAGCGAACAGGCCGAGGCCACGCCGATCCACGGCGCTTCCAACCACCAGTCGATACGCCCCAGGGACAGCACCGCACAGAGCAATGCCACGCCGCTGGCGAGGATACCGAAGGTGAGGAAATCGAGTTTTTCAAAGGTCTTGAAGCGATCGCCGGGCGGCAACTTGAGCAGAAATACGCAGCCCAGGCAGATCAGCGCCAGGCCCAGTTCAAACAAGTACAGCCCGCGCCACTCGGCGATTTGCAGCAAATCTTCGGAGAACAGGCGCGCCAGCGGCAACGCCAACTGCGCGGTGCCCAGCCCCAGCACCAGGGCTTTCATGCGCCACTTCGCCGGGAACGCCTGGATCATGTAGTACAAGCCCAACGAACTCAGCGCCGCCCCCACCATGCCGTGGGCCGCTCGCACCGCAATGGCCGAACTGAGGTCGTTGACGAACAAGTGGCCGAAAGTCACCAGCGCATACAGCACCAGGAACACCTCGGTAAACGCACGCAAACCGAACTGCTGGCGGAACTTCACCAGCAGCAGGTTCATGCACACGTTGGTCATGACATACGCGGCGGGCAGCCAGGCCATCTCGGCGGTGGTCGCGCCGAGAGCACCCTGCAGGTATTGCAGGTTGGCGATCACCAGGGCATTGCCCAGCCCGCCGGTAATCGCCACCAGCACGCCGACCAGCGCAAACAGCCAGCGCTTGTGCGTGGGGTGCAGCGGCGTCGACGGCGAGCCGGGCAGGCTCGGTCGCTCGTGGGGCTGCCAGGTGTGGGGGGTGTATTTATCCATTCGGTGACCTTGATGAGCCGACGTGCAAGGTCGGTAAACCACTACTCAGGGACTAGTAAACCTGAGCGGCGTTCATCTTGCCATGGCACATGTGTACACGCGCCCACAGTTGGACGGTATTCCAGGTCAGGGTGCGAGTGTTGCCTTGATGAGCATCCCGACCGCCACCACCCCACACAGGCTGGCAAACCCCACCTGCAACGTGCGTGCGCGAATCATCGAACACAGGCGCCTGCCGGCCACCATGCCGACCATACTCGCACCGATAAACACCCAGCCCATGGGTTCGATGCTGACACCGGCATGCAGCGCGCCGACCACGCCGATCAGCGAAATCAGGCTGATTACCATCAACGAAGTGGCGACGATACCGCGCATCTGCACATCGGTGAGCTGCTTGAACGCGGGCACGATCAGGAAGCCACCGCCCACGCCGAGCAAGCCCGACACCGCGCCGGTTACCGCGCCGAGCGCAGCCAGAGTGGCCGTGCACTTGGCGGTCCAGGCCAGGCGCCCGGTCTGTTGATCCAGCATGCAGTTCTTCTGGCCCCACGAAGCCGCGCCGTGGTCACTGGGGCCCGCTTCAACCTTTTCACGGCGCAACATGCGCCAGGCCACCAGCACCATCAACGCGCTGAACAACCCCATCAGCAGGTGCTCCGGCAACTGGTGAGCGACAAACACACCCAGCGGTGAAAACAGCGCGCCGAGCAACGCAATCAACAACGCGGCACGGTAGCGCACCAGGCCGTGACGCAACCCATGGATCGCCCCGACCGCCGCCGCCGCCCCCACGGCGAGCAACGACACCGGCATCGCCTGGGTCATGGTCAAGCCCAGCCCCAGTACCAACGCCGGCACCGCGAGGATGCCACCGCCCGCGCCAGTCAGGCCCATGACCAGGCCCATCAATAATCCCAACACGCTCGCCAGCAGCATTTAATCCACCTTGCTCAGGCGGGTCAGCCACTCGCGGCCCTTGAGCATGCCGTTCCAGTAGAACCACGGCAGCAACGTGGCCTTGAGGAACCACATCGAGCGGCGCGACTGGGTCGGGTCCAATGGAAAGGTCGGCAGCAGCTTGCCGCCGTAGCCGAACTCGGCCAGTACCACCTTGCCCTTCTCCACCGTCAGCGGGCAGGAACCATAGCCGTCGTACTTGAGCGGCAGCGGCGCCTGCTTGCGCAGGGCCAGCAGGTTTTCTGCGACCACCACAATCTGCTTGCGCACCGCGGCGGCCGTTTTGGCATTGGTGGTGGAACACACGTCACCCAGACCGAAGATGTGCGGGTAGCGCAGGTGCTGCAAGCTGTGCGGGTTCACTTCGCACCAGCCGGCAGCATCGGCCAGCGGGCTTTGGCGGATGAAGTCCGGGGAAACCTGCGGCGGAACCACGTGCAGCAGGTCAAAGGTTTTCTCTTCAACCGTGACAGTGCCCTCGGCGTTCTTGACTTCGAACCAGGCCTTGCGGGCGGGGCCATCAACCTTGACAAGGTTGGAGTTGAACGCCAGGTGCGCGTGGTATTTCTCGACGTATTTCATCAGCGGCGGCACAAAGGTGGCCACGCCAAACAGGGCCGCCCCCGCCAGGTTGAATTCAACGTTGATGTTGTTCAGGTGGCCGCGCTTGAGCCAGTGATCGCAGGACAGGTACATGGCTTTTTGCGGCGCACCCGCGCATTTGATCGGCATGGCGGGCTGGGTGAAGATCGCCTTGCCGCCCTTGAGTTGCTGCACCAATTGCCAGGTATAGGCAGCGTGCTGATAGCTGTAGTTGGAGGTGACGCCGTTCTGGCCGAGGGTGTCTGCCAGGCCTTCGACTTTCTCCCAGGCCAGGCGCAGGCCGGGGCACACGATCAGGTTGTTCCAGCTGACCCGCTGGCCACTGTCGAGCACCAGGGTGTGTTCGTCGGGCAGCAATTCGCTAACGGCGGCCTGCACCCAGGTGACGCCATTGGGCAGCACATCCGCCAGCGGGCGTCGGGTCTTTTTCAGGTCATATGCGCCGCCCCCCACCAGGGTCCAGGCCGGCTGGTAGCTGTGATGGTCGCTCGGTTCAATCAGGAGGATGTTCAACTGCGGGTCGCGCTTGAGCAGGCTGGCCAGCAGGCCGATACCTGCCGAGCCGCCGCCGATGACTACGATGTCGCCACTGATGGTAGGGCCACAGTGTTGCTCGGTCATGGTCTTTTGCCTTTTATAGTCAGTGCACACAAGGGTCGCTGCCGTATGGCGTCACGCCCAGCTTTTCATCACCGCGCCGCAGTACAGCCCGGACAAGGTTTTCATCACTTGAATCACTTCGTGGCTGGCCAGCCCGTAGAAAATGTATTTGCCTTCCCGACGGGTGGCGACCAACCCTTCGTCACGCAAAATGCCCAACTGTTGAGACAGCGTGGGCTGGCGAACGCCGGTCATGGTTTCCAGCTCGCCGACGTTGCGCTCGCCTTGGGTCAGTTGGCACAAGATCAACAAGCGGTCTTCATTGGCCAGCGCCTTGAGCAAGGAACAGGCCTTGGACGCCGACGCGCGCAGTTGGGCGACTTCGCCCTCACTCAGAGTAGATTCCATTTGCCTTGGGTCCTTGACGTCACTTAAGCTCAAAACATTATGTGTAATCGTAAACTGATTGTAACCACTTTTTCTTCATGATTTTTTCCTCAGCAGGGACAGCCGCCATGCCAGCGTTGATTCAAGCCTTTCTGGACGAGGCATCGTCGACCTTCACCTACGTCATCTATGAAAACGACGGGGGCCCATGCGCCATCGTCGACTCGGTGCTCAACTACGACCCGGCGGCCGGGCGCACAGATACAGCCCAAGCCGACAAAGTCATCGCCTTTGTGCGCGAGCATGGCTTGCAGGTGCAATGGCTGCTGGAAACCCACGCCCATGCCGACCACCTGTCCGCCGCGCCCTACCTGCGGCGTACGCTGGGTGGCAAAATCGCCATCGGCGAGTCGATCAGCAAGGTACAGGGCGTGTTCAAGCACCTGTTCAACCTGGAGCCGGAGTTCCGCGTCGATGGCTCGCAGTTCGACCACTTGTTTGCGCCGGATGAGATCTTTCATATCGGCCACCTGAAAGCCCAGGCATTGCATGTGCCCGGACATACCCCGGCCGACATGGCGTATTTGATCGACGACCGCTTGATCCTGGTGGGCGACACCCTGTTCATGCCCGACGTCGGCACCGCCCGCTGCGATTTCCCCGGCGGCGATGCGCGCCAGTTGTATGCGTCGATGCGTAAGCTGCTGGCCTTCCCGCCTGAAACCGAACTGTATGTGTGCCACGACTATCCGCCGCAAGGCCGTGAGGCCAAGTGCCTGACGACCGTGGCGCAACAGCGGGCGGAGAATATTCATGTGCATGATGGGGTCGATGAGTCGGCGTTTGTCGCGATGCGCACCCAACGCGATGCCGGATTGGGGATGCCGACGCTGTTGCTGCCGGCGATCCAGGTGAATGTGCGGGCGGGGCATATGCCGCCAGCGGAAGAGAATGGCGTGGTCTATCTGAAGATCCCGTTGAATCAGCTGTGAGCGGCTAATCGAAATAGGACCCTTTGGGGTGCGGGAGCCCCGACCACAACTCGTCGACGTGCTTGAAGCCCCACTCCTCCGCGCTCTCGCGCGCAACAATCTTGTCGGGTTGCTTGGCCAGATTGACCACCACCTGGGCAATAGGCAAACGGGAGCGTACGGAAAAGAACACCTTTACCAGCGGCGTGAGCAGTGAAGTGGAGGTTTGTTCGATAACCACGCCGATACGGCCGCTTTCCAGGCGCACCAGGGTGCCTACCGGGTAGATGCCCATGCACCGCACAAACGCCTGAAACACCCTCTCGTCAAAATGGCCTTTCCATTCGGCCATTTTCTGAATCGCCTCGGCGGGTGCCCATCCGCGCTTGTAGGGGCGCTCGGAGGTGATGGCGTCGTACACGTCACACACGGCCCCCATTTGCGCGAACAGGCTGATCTGGTTCTGGACCAGCCCGTGCGGGTAGCCGCTGCCATCGCATTTTTCATGGTGATGCCAGCACACATCCAGCACCAGTGCGCTGATCTGTGGGCATTGGCGCAGCATGTCTGCGCCTTGTGCCGGGTGCTCGCGCACCGAGGCGAACTCTAGCTCGGTCAACGCCCCAGGTTTACTCAGGATCGCCTCGGGAACGACCATTTTACCAACGTCGTGAAACAACCCGGCCAAGCCCGCTTCCTGGATCATGGCCGGTGACATTTCCAACTGGCGCGCCAGTGCGATCATCAACCCACACACGGCCACCGAGTGCATGTAGGTGTACTCATTCGCGGTCTTCAGGCGGGCCAGGCTCAGCAACGCATGGGGGTGTCGCAGCAACGACTGGGAGATGTCGTCCACCAGTTGGGTCACCTGTGTAGGGTCGACGGCACCGCCCATGCGCAACTCCCCGAACATGGTGATAACCGCACGCTTGGCAACCCCACACAACTTTACCGCGCGGGCCACTTCCGCCTTCATCTCGTGGCGGGTCAGCACTTCCCGGGGCTTGGCCGGCGCGGGTGCAGGTTGCACCGTGGCCTCTGCAACGGGGGCCACGTCGCACCCCTTGAGCGTGTCAATCCATACATCTTGAACCTGCGACGCCTGCAGGCGTTGCAGGTCCTCAGTGCGCTCCAGTAAAAAATGATTCTTCCAAAAACCGTGCTCGATCCAGGCACCCTCGAGTTTGTGGATATACATGCCCAAGATCGCTTGCGCCGCTGGAATGCGTTTCAACATAGGCCAGCCCTCACTGCGTGCACCGTCAGGCTATCGAAAAGCGGGCCACGATGTGCTTGAGATCCATCGCCAGTTTCGACAGCTCGTGACTGGCAATGGAGGTCTGCCCGGCGGCCGACGAACTCTGGATCGACAGGTCACGGATGCTGATCAGGTTCTGATCCACCGAGCGGGCCACCTGCGCCTGTTCCTCGGAGGCCGTCGCGATCAACAGGTTTCGGTCATTGATATCGGCAATGGCCTCGGTGATCTGAATGATGGCCTGGCCGGCTTCGTGCGCAATTTTCAATGAATCTACCGCTTCACTGCGGTTCATATTCATGGAGGCGACAGCGTCGCCGGAGCAGGTCTGGATCTTCGCGATCATCTGCTCGATTTCCTGCGTCGAGGTCTGCGTCCGGTGGGCCAATGCGCGCACTTCATCGGCCACTACCGCAAAACCGCGGCCCTGCTCACCGGCGCGTGCGGCTTCAATGGCGGCGTTCAGCGCCAACAGGTTGGTCTGTTCGGCAATCGAACGGATCACTTCCACCACCCGCGCAATGTCCTGCGCCTGCCTAGCCAGGCCTTCAACTTCCACACCGGTCTGCTGCACCGTGGTGCTGAGTTTTTCAATCGCAGCGATGGTCTGCGTGACACGCTCCTGGCCGATTTTCGCCGAGCGCTGGGAATCCTGGGTCGATTGGGAGGCCGAAACGGCATTGCGCGCCACTTCCTCCACGGCAGCCGTCATCTGATTGACCGCCGTGGCGGCCTGATCGGTTTCCTGGCTCTGGCGCTCAATACCTGCGCTGGACTCACGGGTAATCGAACTCATCTCTTCGGCAGCCGAAGCCAATTGCCCGGAAGCTTCGGAGATGTTCTGCAAGGTGGTCTTGAGGTTCATCTGCATGGCCGCCGTGGATTGCTGAAGCGCCGTTAGCTCATCCTTGCCATCCACGGTAATCGCCACGCGTAGGTCGCCTTCAGCGATCTTTGCGGTCGATACGAGCAATTCACGTACCGGTTTAATGATACTGCGGGTAAACAGGCCGGCGACTGCCACGGCCAACAGCAGTGAAACCGCCATCAGCCCCCAGGTAAACAGACGCGTCGCCGTGTGCTCGCTGGCGGCGACCTGCACGGCCTGCTGCGAGCCGCGCTCGTTCAACTGGATCAATTCGCTGATCGAACCCTGTACCTTTACGGCGATGGGGCTCAGCACGTCATGCATGTAGACCGCGAGCCGTGCAGCGTCCCCAGTGGCAGCGAGCGCAAGAAAGCCGTCGACCTGCTGGTTGTAACTTCGAATACCACTGAGGACCTCGTCATATTTAGCCTGCTCCTCGGCACTCGACACCATGGCCGCATAACGCTCGGCGACCTTGGTCAGGTCGGCCCGGATGCTCTGGATTGTCTCCGGTGAGCCTTGAGTTTTCATGACCACATCCATCGCAAAGCCGCGCAACTCCAGGCGCAGCTTATACAGGGCCGAGTCGATTTCCCCGGCCAGACGAACACTCGGCAGCCAGTTGGTTTCAATTTCAACCGTCGAGGCATAAATGGTATCGACTTTTACCAGCGTCATGCCCCCCTGAATTAATAGCAGAAGGCACACGACGCCAAAACAAAGGGCGGCACGGAGGTTTAACTTCACGGATCGG